>JANMQQ010000222.1:0-16808 GCA_031370545.1 Gammaproteobacteria bacterium | reverse complement strand
GCGCTATCGCCGCCGGTTTCATTCCCATCGAAAGTTGCGTTTGGATCATCGTCCGTTCTTCAATGCTCAATTGCTTGTAGTTTTTTCCCATGCAACATTTTCTCCCAAAAATGTTGCACTTGGGGTTTGAGCGCGCCAAGCCATATTGGCGATAGGCTTCTGCAAGACCAAGTTGGTTGTTTTCCTGCTGGTAGATTTGAATAGCTTCACGTATGAGCTTTTCGGCAGGAATGGGTCGTTGTTGTTTGTCGTACGCCGACTCGGCGTTGATTAACTTTTTCGCTGGGTCGCTTATCACAGGAACGAACATTGCCGAACAACCGGTTAGAGCGGCAAGAATTAAAAGTGTTGGAGCGAATTTCAGTACCATTGAATATTCCTTTCGCTGCGAATCGAGGCACCAGAAAACAAAATTTGAAGCACGGCCCCTATCGCTACGGAGCCACGACTTCGGAATTGTTCGGTTTGCGGATTCGAACAAACCTCACGTCTTCGCGATTCTCACCTGCTAGCGGAAAAAACAGGAAAAATACTCCAACTACACCAGCGCTCTGCCTGAATTTCCCATCGCCGTGAGTATCAATACCAAGTTCTGTAGTTTCATAAGTCACAACAGCAGCGCCGTCCTTAAACGAACCGCCCACTCCGAGTGCGCGTTTCAATTTGACTCGCCCGTTGCTGATGTTGAAATCTCTCCCTTCTTGCAGTTCCACGGACGCTTTCTCTTCATTGGATGTGGTGCCTCGAATACGTATCAAACCGGTATTGATTTTTTGAATCTCAACTTCGGTGATATTGCTGTGCCATACCAAACCTTCGTTTGGCCAAACCAGCTCTGATAAATATACGGTGTGTTTCCCCGAGCCGTGCCCCACGACACCATCACCGATATTTCGATAGGTGCCTACTACGTCTTCTATTCCATGTATGCCACGAAAGTCGACGTTATTGACCGGTCCGGTTGTCGAGCAACCAACAATAAAAATTGCGAAAATTATGACTGCGAAATGAACACTGATTTCTTTCATGTCAAGTTAAGCTCCTATTGAATGCTTAGCAGTATCTGGGTAGTAATCCGATATTCACGTAGACGGTGTCCCGGTTAGGATGTCTGGGCAATCGATCCAACAAATGTAGCGCGCTGTGGGACTTAATGTTTCAGCACACAATACTTTTCAGAAACTTCAGACTGCTCACAGAGTATCGTTGGATATGTCTAGCCATGGAAGTACATGATATTGACAATAAGATATGCAGGGACAGATAGGTTACGTTCGAAACGAATCTTGGGAACGCGGCCATTCTGGCCGCTTTTTTTGCGGGCTAGAAGCCCGCGCTCCCACGCTGGAGCAGTTTGCTTACCTATCACCCTCCCCATACCCCACCGCCACAATCACAAACCGTTTCGTGCCGCTGGGTGTCTCCACCGCGACTTCGTCGTCGAGTGATTTTTTTAGCAGCGCTTTCGCCATCGGTGAATCCAAACTGATCCAGTGTTTTTCAGGATCGAATTCGTCGGAGCCGACGATGCGATATGTCATGCTGCGGCCCTCATCGTCTTCGAGCGTGACCCAGGCGCCGAAGAAGACGCGGGTTTGATCACTCGGTAATTGTGTGACGACTTTTAAATCCGGCAGGCGCTTTTGCAGATAGCGAATGCGTCGGTCGATTTCGCGCAGTTCTTTTTTCCGGTAAATATATTCAGCGTTCTCTGAGCGGTCGCCTTCGGCTGCGGCGGCGGACAACGCCTGCGTGACGATGGCGCGGCGTTTCCACAACGCGGCGAGTTCATCCTGCAAGCGCGTTAAACCGGCCGGGGTGATGTAGGGCGAAGCGGGTGGTTGCGGAGGCCGGTAGCGCGACATGCGCAGAGCATAGCTCAGTCGCTAACATCGGCGGGATGCGGTGATATGATCGTAAAAATTTCCGGAGATTCTGCGCGCTGGATTTAGGCGGGAAGACGAGGAGGTGTGCGATGTCTGATCCGTTAGTGTGTTGGAAATGTGGTGCGTCGTTGGCTACTTTGTTGCTGCCGTTCGGGCGCGCCGAAGTGTGCCCGGCGTGCAATGCCGATGTGCGGGTGTGCCGCATGTGCGTGTTCTTTGATCCGACCCGTAACAAACAATGTCGCGAGCCGGTGGTGGATGAAGTACGCGATAAAGAGCGCTCGAACTTCTGCGATTACTTCAAGCCTAAGCCGGGAGCGCACCGCGCGGGCGACGATGCGGCAGCACGGGCGCGCGAACAATTGGAAAAATTGTTTGGCGGGAAATCGTAGCGTGCGAGTGGTTTCCTCCCCTCCTCATTTTCGAGGAGGGGTGGACGCGTAGCGGACGGGGTGGTCGCGGTTAGCCGTTTCTCCACATCCACCGCAACCACCCCACCCCGGCAACTGCTCCTGCGTTGCTCTACCTTCCGCCATCCATGGCGGTCGCCTTCGGGGCACCCCTCCTTGAAAATAAGGAGGGGTGTGATTTCTTGCGATGCATTTTAAAAGTTAACAGCATTGAATCTACTCACCGCAGCCAGTAAAGGCGCGGTTCTTTACTTAATTAGTAATCGGGGTTTGTTTGCTCATTTACCTCAAATTAGGCTGGTATTTCAAACTGCATTGGCAGCGCTACGTCGCTGCGATGGCAGCGTTGTTTGTCGTTGCCGCGTTGTTGCTGGTGCCGCCGTGGGTGACGGGTCGCGTGGTGGATGCAGTTGCGCAACACACACTCACGACCGCGCAACTCACTGGATACATGATGTTGCTGGCCGTAATCGCATTGGTCGTGTATGTGCTGCGCTACGCATGGCGGCTGTTGTTGTTCGGCGCGTCGTATCGGTTGGCGGCGCTGCTACGTCAACGCATTTATCAGCACTTGATGTTGATGGCTCCAGCATTTTTTCAGCGCCACAACACCGGCGACTTGATGGCGCGCGCCACCAACGACGTGACTGCCGTGGAGCAGACGGCCGGGGAGGGGGTGTTGTCATTATTCGACGGCGTGGTGACCGGCGCTTTGGTATTGATCATGTTGTTCGTCGCGTTGAGCTGGAAGCTCACGCTGCTGGCGTTGTTGCCGTTTCCGGTGATGGCCTATTTTATGTGGCGCTACGGCCGTGAGTTGCATAGCGCTTTCGGCCAGGCACAGGCGTGTTTTTCTGAGTTGAACGAAAAAACCCAGGAAGGGATCGGCAACATTCGTCTGGTGAAAGCCTTCGGTTATGAGGCACGTCAACACGCGGTATTTGCCGCAACCACAGAACGCGCTTCGCAGGCGAATCTGCGTGTCGCGCGCGTCGACTCTAAATATCGACCTACGGCACATCTGACCGTCGGCAGTTCATTTTTTATCAGTATCACCGGTGGTGCGGCGTTGATTCAGCGCGGCGAATTGACCGTTGGCGAACTCACCAGTTTCATCATGTACCTGGGGTTTTTAACCTGGCCGATGTTTGCGGTGGGGTGGGTGCTCAACATTGTCGAGCGCGGCAGCGCTGCCTATCAGCGCATCGAGCAGTTGCTCAACACGCCGCCAGAAATTGCCGACACCGGCACCCGCGTGAGTATTACCTCACCGCGCGTTGAGCTTGACATTAAAAAATTTACCTACCCGGGTGGGCGCGGCGCGGTGCTCAAGGATGTGCACGTGACGGTCGAAGCCGGGCACGTCCTCGGTATCGTCGGTCACACCGGTGCAGGTAAAAGTACGCTGCTGCATTTATTGCAGCGCTTGTATGAAGGCGATGGTGCGCAGGTGCGCGTGGGTGGATTTTTGGTACACGACTACACGTTGAGCGCGTTGCGCGGCAACATTGCGTTGGTGCCGCAGGAAGCATTTTTATTTTCCACCACGGTGGCCGACAACATCGCGCTTGGCAAACCGCAAGCGACACTGGATGAAATTCGCCACGCTGCGCAACTCGCGTGTGTTGATGACGACATCCAGCGCTTTCCCGATCAGTACCAGACGCTGGTGGGCGAGCGCGGCATCACGTTGTCTGGCGGCCAGAAGCAACGTATTGCGATTGCGCGTGCATTGTTGCTCGACGCGCCGCTGCTGGTGCTCGACGACGCGCTGTCGGCGGTCGACATGCGCACCGAACGCGCGATTCTTGACACTTTACGCACGGCACGGCGTGGGCGCACCACGTTGATCGTGAGTCACCGTCTTTCAGCGGTGGCGGAGGCCAATCAGATTATCGTGCTGAATCACGGCAGCATCATGGAGCACGGCACGCACCAACAGCTCATGGCAGGCGATGGATGGTATGCGCAGATGTACCGGTATCAACAGCTGGAGCACACATTGGAAGCGGGGGATGTAGATGAACGTGCTGTGCTGGTTTGAACAACCACCCCGCTTTGCAAAGGCGAGGTGGAATAACCACCCCACCCCTGCGGGGCACCCCTCCTTGAAAAAAGGAGGGGAGGAACGATTCTTTTCTCCCCTCCTTATTTTCAAGGAGGGGTGGCGGCGCAGCCGACGGGGTGGTTTGCTTGCTTCCGGAGACAGCCCATGACCGTCTCCACCACGCGCACTTTTTTTCGCCTGCTAAGCTACGCACTCACCGACCGGCGTCTGGTTCGCAGTGCCGTGGCTTTACTTTTAATTGCCACCGCCGCCGACGTGTGCAGCCCGCTGCTCATAAAGATATTTTTCGACGATTATCTGGTAGCGGGCAACTGGTCAGCTACACCGTTGGTGCTGTTGGCAGGTGGTTACGTTGGCCTGCAACTGATCAATGCGGCCGCGAATTATTTTCAGGCTTTACAATTTTCCACGCTGGCAGTGCACGGCGTGCAGGCATTGCGAATCGCGGCATTCGCGCGCGTGTTGCGCATGCCGTTGAGTTTCTTTGACCGCACGCCGGTCGGTGCGCTGGTATCGCGGCTGACCAACGACACCGAATACGCGCGCGAGATGTATGTCGATGTGCTCGGCACCTATATTCAGGGCACGGTGCGCATTGTTGGCATTTTCATCGTAATGGCCGTGCTCGACTGGCGCTTGATGTTGGTGTGCCTGTTATTCATGCCATTCATCGCGGCCTTGATGGTTATTTATCAACGTCTGTCCACGCCGCGTTTTCAACGCGTGCGCAGCTTGCTCAGCGACATCAATGCGCGTATGTACGAATCGGTGCAGGGCATCAAGGTGATTCAATTGCTGCATCAAGAGACGCGTTTCGCCAAGCAATTTGCAGCCACCGCCGACGAACATTTCCACGCACGCATGCACAACCTCAAACTCGATGCGATTCTGCTGCGGCCGCTGGTGGATCTGTTGCACATGTTCACGCTGGCCGGATTGCTCTACCTGTTCGGCTACCGCTCGTTTGATACACCGGTGGCGGTGGGTGTGATTTACGTATTCGTGAATTATCTGGCGCGCTTTGTCGAACCTTTGATCGAAATGACGCAGCGCCTGAGTCTGTTTCAACAAGCGGTGGTGTCGGGACAGCGCGTGTTTGATCTCATCGACGAACCGGTTACGCAACACGTTGAGCATTCCGCTGCACACATCGGGCGCGGCGCAGTGACGTTGCACGACGTGACATTTAGCTATGACGGTCGGCGCGATGTGTTGAGCAAGGTGTCGTTCAGCGTGCCGGCGGGAAGCTTCTACGCCATCGTCGGTCACACCGGCAGCGGCAAAAGCACAATCGCGAGTTTATTGCTGCGCTTTTATGACGCGGGCAGCGGCGAGGTGTGCATCGACGGCCATGCGGTGTCAAGCATTGGCACTGAAGTGTTGCGCGACATAGTCGGCATCGTGCAGCAAGATCCGGTGGTGTTCGGCGGCAACATCGCCGACAACATCGCATTGGGCCGCAGGTTGGATCGCGCCACCATCGAACACGCTGCGCGCCGCGCTGGTCTGCATGAGTTCGTCGCCGCGCTACCGCAAGGCTACGACACCCCGCTGGACGAACGCGGCGGCAATCTTTCCACCGGTCAGCGCCAGTTGTTGTCGTTAGCGCGCACACTGGCGGGCAAGCCAAAAATACTCATTCTTGACGAAGCCACCGCGCACGTCGACAGCCGCACCGAAGCGCACGTGCAACGCGCGCTCGCACAACTGCGCGGGCAGATTACGCTGATCGTCATTGCGCACCGGTTATCAACGATTCAAGGTGCCGACAAAATTCTGGTACTGCACCACGGGCAGCTGACGCAGCAGGGCACGCACGCACAGTTGCTTGCGCACGATGGCGTGTACCGGAACCTATATCAGTTGCAGGAGTTGAAACAGCGCTCAGACGAGCTTGAAAGCGTCACGACGTGACTGTTTTATAAGCTCAATTGCTTTGCTGAGTGATGCCCGGTTTCGCGCACCGACGCGCGCAAGTGGTCGCGAAAATCATCACCCAGGGTGGCGTTAACGGCGGGTATTTCTCGCAGCGTAATACTCCACTTTTTAATTTTTGGAAACGGCTCGTCCTGGTGCAAAAGCGTGTCGATGTACAAATAATGGGTGCGCACGAAGAACGGCGCGTAGGCGAAGTCCACCAGCGATAATGTAGCGCCGTTGAAATATGGTCCATCGCCCAAGGCGCGTTCGAGCCAGTTAAATCGGGAGCGCATTCCGATGATGGCCGCCTCAAAGTGTTGGTTGCTTTTGGCCTGCATCAAACCTTTCAAGTCACCCAGTAGTCCGGAGCCATATTCGATCCAGCTGCGACTGAGCGCACGGCGCAGTGGATCAGTGGGCATTAAGCCGCCGCCGCTGATTTCATCCAGAAATTCATTGATCACGGCGGACTCGAATAGCACAGTGTTGTCATTGACTCGCAGCACCGGGACTTTGCCCGATGGTGCCAGCGTGCGAAACCAATCAGGCGGTTTGGTCTTGTTGATGTGCGTGACTTTGCAGGTGATGTTTTTGTGCAGCACGGTAATGCGCGCACGATGCACGTAGGGGCATAAGTCGAAGCCGATGAGTTCAAGGTTCATAGCGATTTACCGCAGGTTAACCGTATTCAGCATAGTGCAGCACAACAGTTCGTGCTGCATGGAATTTCTCACCTCCTTGAGGATAAGGAGGGGAGTGTGTCGTTGTTATGCAACGCCTGCTAGTTTCGTATGTGTCGTGCCTGGCGCTTTGCGCTGCTGTTGGTTTTCAGATTGCCGGCTGCAATAGGGCGGGGCGTGACTGTTATAAATTTTGGGCTGCCGCGCGCGCCGCATTCGTGATAGTCACGCGTGAGCGTATCGGTCGCGAGTGCTACCGGCACATCGAGCTGCGTGACCATTGCGTCATGCACGTATTCAAACAGCCGGTCGAGCGCAAGGCGATGTGTCTGCCCAGTGATTGCAAATAGCCAGTCGGTAAATTGCATAAAGCGCGCGAATGGCGCGTCGCCCAGCAGTAGGGGTCGGGTATGAACGAAGCGGCCGGAGTTGCCGATCATGTCCCAATAGCGTGCAAAACGGTTGATGCGTTGCAGCGTGGAAAAATCCATGGTGCTCGTGCTCAACACGGTGTAGGGCGGCTGCGGGTTGTACTTCATCGCATACGTTTCGGTGTGGCGAATAATGGGTGTGCCGCGCAAGCGTTTCAAAATGCCGACTTGCACTTCATGCGGGTTAAGTCCCACCAGCCGATCAAAGCCGCGCGCGAAACTTTCCAGATTTTCACTCGGCAGACCGGCGATTAAATCCGCGTGAATATGCGCATGCGTGTGAGTGCGCAGCCAGCGCATGTTTTCCTCCGTTTTGGCGTCGTTTTGCTTGCGGCTGATCAGCGCCTGCACATTGGGATCAAAACTCTGAATGCCGATTTCAAATTGTAAAGACCCAGCCGGAAAGCGCGCGATGGCCTCCTTGAGTGCGTCGGGCAATGCGTCAGGGATCATTTCGAAATGCACAAACAAACCGTCGACCATGCGCTCCAGAAAAAATTCCAGAATGCGCTTGCTGACCTTGATGTTGAGATTAAAAGTGCGGTCGACGAATTTAAAATGGCGCGCGCCGCGCTGATACAGCGCGTCCATCTCTGCAAGAAACGCATCGAGCGCAAACGGCCAGGCAGTTTTGTCCAGCGATGACAGACAAAATTCGCATTTGAACGGACAGCCGCGCGAGGCTTCCACATAGATCAAACGATTCTTCAGATCTTCATCCGTGTATTCGTGATACGGCAGCGTCAGCGTATCCAGCGGCGGCATGGTTGCGGTGATGACTTTTTGCGGCGGGCGCGTGCCGCTGAGCAACTGCGCGCACAAGCGTGGAAATTCCACATCGGCAGGACCGGTGATCAGGTAATCCGCCTGTCGCACAATCGCTTGCTCACCCCATTCGTAACTGACTTCGGGGCCGCCGATCACCACCGCAATGTCGGGCCGCACTTGCTTGAGCAGCGTGACCACTTCGGTGCTGGCCTGAATATTCCAAATGTAAACACCCAGCGCTATGATCTTGGGATCGTGCGCAAGCAATTGCTCAACGATGTCGATAGGGCGGTGGTCGAGCGTGAATTCGAGCAGGCGCGTTTGCGTGCGCAGCTCACCCAGATTTGCCAGCAGGTAACGCAAACCCAGGCTGGCGTGAATGTATTGCGCGTTGATGGTCGTGAGCAGGATGGAAGTCATAACAGGTGCGCCGCGTCGTGAATGATCCTAGAAACGGCAGTTGAACGGCTTGCGGGGTGCGACACGTTGGGTGCAGGGCAAGGCGCAACGAGCGAGGAATAGCGAGCTATTCCGACGAGTTGCAACGACGCCATGCGCACAACGGGGCGTGCTCCGCAAGCCGTAGCGGACCTCACCCACGAGGTGAAGCCCGTACAAACGAGAAATATCAACACCTGCGCACACTTGCTTAGGCCTTGGAGCGGTCAACTGCCGTTTCTAGGATGATACGTGCGCAATGATACGCGTTTGCGGGTCGCAGCGTTGCGCGGTGTCCATTTCTGTAGCCGCGCCCGCAGACTTTTTCCTATTCAGGCCCTGTTTTAAAATCCGGTCAGCCAATTGAGCTGCGTTGAATTGACGTGATCGCGGGCAACATATTCGATGCGAAATTGCGCCCATTTTGAAAAATTGAAGCCGATGCCGAATCCCGCCATCACGCCATCATCGTCGCCGCCATCGACACCGATGCGGCCAAGCAAATGAACGCGTGGGTCGAGTTTGTACTCTCCGATCAAATTGACCCATACCCCTTGGTAAGAGGTCGACTGGGTGACTTGAACAAAGCGCGGGCCTTGTCTGACAAGAACGTCGCGTCTGAAGTTGCCGCTGTCCATATAGCCCAGCTCAATGGAGCTGATGACATGCGGCAGCTGTTTATGAACATCCAGGCAATATCCGCCAAAGAGTTGGAATCCCCGGGCGTCTTGGTAGTTGTCGAGCGAGTTAAAGCCGAGCCCTGCCCCGGCGTACACCTTTTCAGAGATGCAATGTGCGGCGGCTGTGCCGCTGAATATTGAAGTTGCTGCTAATAGTACCGAGACTTTAGTTAATGTATTTACCTGGCACTTAATATTATTACGCATCGTACGGATAGTATTCACGATGCCGCCCTCCTTAGTTACAACCCTGAGACCGCGCAACTCGCACTCCGCGAGTCGCCCCTGTAAAGAACAGCACCTTCTGCTTCGCCGTTCTTTCAGCGCATGCTAGAGAATTCGATGCAGCCCGCTCCGCCAACTACGTCACAGCTTGCGGGTTGCATCGGATAGGGTGCTGCGTGTAGGGAGCTACCAAGGTTTTGTATTGTGGAATCTATTTTTTCAATCCGATAATCAGAACGCCAACGCCAACCATGATGATGCCAATCCATTCTCTAACCGAGGGACGTTCATCCAGAAACACAAAAGCAAACACTGCCACCAAGAGCAGACTTAATTTGTCGACAGGTGCCACCTGCGACGCATTGCCGATTTTCAGTGCGCGAAAATAGCAAACCCACGACGCGCCCGTCGCCAGGCCCGACAAGGTCAGAAACAGCCACGTCTTCGGCGCCAGATTCAGCGGGTTGCTCCACTTGCCGGTGAAATACACAAATCCGGCGAGCACGACGATGATCACCAGCGTGCGCAGCAGGGTGGCTAAATCCGAATCCACGCCCTCAAGGCCAACCTTGGCAAAGATCGCGGTCAACGCCGCGAACCCTGCCGATAAAAGCGCCCAGTTAAACCAGGCGGCGGAGGATGTCATGATGAGAGACCTTAAATTTTTGTGACAAGACCCGCCCAAAAATTAGCCGTGTGCGACA
Source organism: Gammaproteobacteria bacterium (assembly GCA_031370545.1). Lineage (GTDB taxonomy): Bacteria > Pseudomonadota > Gammaproteobacteria > SG8-11 > SG8-11 > UBA6921. The sequence continues at coordinate 6,598 of JANMQQ010000222.1, read as the reverse complement.
AACCCAAACGCCTTGTCATGCACATAAACCAATTTGCAGGCTTCGATGTACTTGGCGTCGTGAATGCGGCCACCGTGGATGTAACCCGTCGCGCCCTTTTCTAAATAAATGCGCTCGCCGTCGGGAGTTAGGCGCCCGCCTTCTTTCTTATAAAACTGAATCGACATTTTGCCCTCAATCACCACGGTCATGTCATCACCGGGGTGCGAGTGTGGCGGCTCTTCAGTACCGGCTTCCCATTGTTCAAGCATGACTTCCACACCGTTCGGGTTGGTGGGAAAGGTCGTGCGCACGGTGAAACCTGCGGGTGTATTCGGCGCCGTGACATGGTTGCTCCACACCGAGCTGGTGGCCGAGGTGAGTGTGTTGTTACTGCCCGTGCTGGACTGCGACATGTGTTCGTCTCCGTGTTGTTGAGTTGATAGTACTTTGGTGTGGTGCTTCATTCTGCTTGGAAATTATTTTCGAGGGTTGCAACATCATTGCTCGAATGGAGCATTCCTTCCCTCTGCAAGGGGGACAGGGTCTTTTTATCGAATCGCACGGCGCTATGCAATTTTTTGAATTTCATTGTTTAGTTGAATGTTCTGCTTAGGTCAGCATAAACGGCGCAAGCTTGAGAGTGTAGCGCGAAGCGTGTTGCAGTTGATGCGCGTTCGAGACGAACGCGATCCTTATCTTTGTTCCGGAGGAATGTTTCGAATCGCCGCTGCAAACACATCATGATCCACGCTGTTTACCGGACGATGCTTAGGCTGTGAAGCAGGCGGATACTTCCCAATAAAATTATCGCCCTCCCAATTCTGCTTCGGCCGGATTGGTCGCGCGACAAATCCGCCGCCGCAATTGGGACACACGTTGTGCAGCAGATGCTCGACGCAATGCTTGCAGAACGTGCATTCAAAACTGCACATCATCGCCTCGGTGGAATTCGGCGGGAGCGGCGTGTTGCAGTGTTCGCAACTAGGGCGGAGTTCGAGCATGTTATGAATTGTAGACGATAGGTTCGGCGCGTGGACAAATGGGTTGGCGAATATATTAATATCAAGACGCGGCCCTGTTGTGTGCTTTCAAATACGATGACTGCGCTTTTTTATTGAGATGGTAAGTGAGCGCCATCGAAATACAGTGCCTCAGCTCTTCTACGGGAACCTCGTCCACTGCACCGAAGATGATGCTTCGATTCCCTGCAAACTCGAACTTGCCTCGATACATTTCCTTGAACGTATCAACCAGCGTCGTCTGGCAATGAAAATACATCGCATACTTTCCTGCTTGCGATTTTATCTGGTCGATTCGGATCAGGCTGCCGCTTTTCGATGCGGTCGTGAGATAACTTGGCTGCCCCCATTTCAGGGTTTCCTCCAATTCGCCAACTCCGTCTGTTTGTGACGCCACATCGAAGATGAGCTGGCGGAGAAATAGTAGTTTCGTTCTTATTTCTTTTGGGTAGGTGTTGAAGACCGCAGCGACTTCAGAATTTCCAAAATATTTTCGCTTGGTCATTCCTGCCTCCGTGCTGCAATAAAACGCATAGCCTTCGAATTGAAAAACGCTCGGCATATTCGCCGCCATCGACTGCGACTACCGCGCTATGGTATATGAGTGCGTAGTCTGGGTTGATGAACCCAGCATGGGCGTGATGACGGCGATCATCGCTGTGTTTATCAACTCCGTCTACTGAGCTAGAACGAATTCGGTCGTTGCCATCTCTTCCAACAAACTGTCGTCCGACCCGAATAATGAGAAGGCGTTAATGTTCATTCTGCTCAAGTGCGTGAGTACCTTCGCTCTCTCGCTCACTGGGATGTTGAACTTCCAAAGAAGATCCTGCTCGTCGTTGTTGCGATCAAAAACATCTTGATGTTTGGCATAAAAGACATCGTCATCCCGATTGACAGTGCAGACGGTGTATTCGCTCTGTTGCATGAAGTGCCGCTTATGCGCAGCGATGCGAGAGCCAATGCCTCGAATTTCGGGCTGTCCGGTTGTGGCGTCCTTTCCGCTGTTGGCCGATTCAAGATACGTCCAGATTGAAGCGTGGGTTGCGCCCTCAACAAGTTGGCGGAACGCAAAGAATGCGGCGACGTATGGTGACTTTGTCCAATCGAGGAGCGGCGATGGAAACCCATGATGACGGAGATAGGCCAGATACGGAACTGCGCGCCACTCGTCTACTGGTGGGACCGACTTGAGAGTCTTTGCCCAAGCGGCATAGTCCTCGAAAGTCGGTGTCTCCCATTTCATGCCTGCAAGAGTTTCCAGTTTCGGTTGAATTTTGTAAAAGATTCCAGCGTACTCGATGAGACTGAGTTGGGCAGGCCGCGCTCGTTCTAGAGTCGTTTTGAGTTTCCATGTGGAGTCACCATGACCACGGAACAGTAGACTTGAAATGCTAGCGTTAGGAACGCGTCTCTTTTTTGCGTGGTCCTGATAGAGGACTTCCAGCTTGTCGGTGAATTCTTCCCAGGTATTGAGCGCTTGTTCTTGCATCTCTGGTTTCTCAGCTAACAAGTGGACGTGCAGCAGCATGCTGGATAAAAAAACGACGGTCAATGTTGCTCAGGCAGACGGTCCTGCCAGTCAATTTCAGTAATTCCTGTAGACGTTTTTAAATCCATAGACTATAAATCTAGCTATAAAAGATTTAAAGGAATCCACTATGAAGAGATCAAAAATCACTCAAGAATCAGAGGCCGCGCTGGGCGGGCAGGTGCGTGCGCTGCGCTTGCGCGAGAACCTTGATCAGCGGGCGTTGGCCGAGCGGGCGGGGGTGGGGTTGAGTGCGTTGAAAAATGTCGAGTCCGGGAAAGGGGCGACGCTTAAGACCTTCATCAAGGTGATGCGGGCGTTGGGGCGTGCGGACTGGTTTGAGACGCTGGCACCGACGGTGTCGATCAGTCCGCTGCAAATGTTGAAGACCAAACCGGTGCGGCAGCGTGCGTCGCGTGCGCGCAAGTCGAGCAAGAAGCGCGTGAATGTATAAACCTGTCACCGCAGTGGAAGTTCGGCTGTGGGGTCACACGGTGGGTGCGGTCGCGCTTGATCCCAAGCTGGGTTATTACGCGTTTGAATACGCGCCGAAGTTCGTGGCCAGTGGTATCGAGCTGGCGCCGTTGGCGATGCCGTTGGCGCAAGCGCGTGAGCCGTTTGTGTTCACCGCGTTGCCGGAGCTGACGTATCAGCGGTTGCCCGCAGTGCTGGCGGATGCGTTGCCGGACGATTTCGGCAATGCGCTAATCAATGCGTGGATGGCGAGTCAAGGCGTGGCTCCTTCCGAAATCACCGCGCTGGACCGGCTTGCGTACATGGGCAAGCGTGGCATGGGTGCACTGGAGTTTCGTCCGGCGCGCGGGCCGCATGTCGCGAGCAGCACCGCCGTGGATCTGGCTGCATTGGTGGAAAGCGCGCGCCGCGCGGTGCACGGCGAGATCGACTCCGATCCACACGCCAAAGCGGCGCTAGCGCAGATTATTCAGGTTGGCACCTCGGCCGGTGGTGCGCGCGCCAAGGCGGCGATTGCGTGGAATCCAGCCACGGAAGAAATTCGCGCCGGTCAGTTTGATGTCGAGACCGGCTTCGAACACTGGCTGCTGAAATTCGACGGTATGGGTGCCGACCGCGAGTTGGGCGCGTCGCGCGATTACGGTCGCATCGAATACGCCTACCATTTGATGGCACAGCGGGCGGGTATCGACATGTCGCCGTGCCGATTGCTCGAAGAGGGTGGGCGTGCGCATTTCATGACCCGGCGCTTTGACCGCGATGGCAATCGTAAACATCACATGCAAACGCTGTGTGCGATGGCGCACCTGGATTACAAGCAGCGCGCCACGCATGACTACAGCCAACTGTTGCTGACTATTCAACAACTCAAACTCGGGCACGTTGCGTTGGAAGAAGCGTTCCGGCGCATTGCTTTCAATGTGATGGCCGCCAACTGCGACGACCACGCCAAGAATTTTTCCTTCCTGCTGCGCGAGGGCGGTGCGTGGGAGTTGGCGCCCGCGTACGACGTGATCCATGCTTACAACCCGAATGGCGAATGGACGTATCAGCACTTGATGGCGGTGAATGGAAAGTTCAGCGGGATTACTCGCGCGGATTTACTGGCCGTTGCTGATCAATTTGGCATCGGCAGTGCGCCAAAGGTGCTCAAGCTTGTCAATGAAGCGGTAGCGGCGTGGCCGGAGTTTGCACGTGCTGCGAAAGTGAGTAGTGCTGAAACGAAGCGCGTGGGTGGGCATCATGTGCGGCTGTGATTTTGATTAGGTGTGGCTTGTTTTGCCTCCCCTCCTTATTTTCAAGGAGGGGTGCCCCGTAGGGGTGGGGTGGTTGCTTTTTTTCACCGCCCACCCAACCACCCCGTCCGCTGCGCGTCCACCCCTCCTTGAAAATAAGGAGGGGAGGGATTTGGCTCGTTATCATTCTGTAATTTTGAAACACTTTCGAAGCGTAGAACATCACTGCATGCGTCCGCGTGTCCATTGCAAGCTGGGAACGGCCAACACAAATAATTTCAGGATCCGAAATGAACACATTTACTCACACCGAAATGATTCAAGGATTGCTGCATCCCAACAACCCAAGCCGCGCGGCGAAGAGCGTTGAAATTTTTGGCTACATCATGCTGGCAGAAAGTCTTGCGGTTTTGCTGGTGCCGGAGCTTGTCGCTGCATTGCTGCAACTTGATCCGCTCAGTTCGCAGTCGACGACGTACTTTCGCATTGGCGGGTTATTGATCGGTGGGTTGGGTATTCTTTACGTGATCAGCGGGCGGTTGAATGCGAACGGTTTTATTTTCGCGTCGATGATTGATCGCCCGCTGGTGCCGCCGACGATGTTGCTGCTTTGGAGCTTGGGCATCGTGCCGGGTACGTTGGCGCTTGCATTTTCAACGTTGGATTTTGGGACTTTTCTGTGGACGTTTTTTGCGTGGCGGGCGGATTTGCGGGAGCGCTCGGGTAGGTCTGAATAAAATGTAAAGAACTTACTCATCCCCTCCTCATTTTCGAGGCCGCTCTCGCGCATCCATGCGCTTCGCGGCACTCGCACATCCTGTGCAGCGGAGGGTGCCCCGCAGGCGACCGCCATGGATGGCGGAAGGTAGAGCAACGCAGGAGCAGTTGCCGGGGTGTGGTGTTGCTTTTTACGCCCACCGACTAACCACCCCGTCCGCTGCGCGTCCACCCCTCCTTGAAAATAAGGAGGGGAGAACGCTTATTCATTTCAACAGCGGGTGATCCTTCGGCAAAGTTTTTGAGTACCAGATGGCGAGCTTGTGGCGCATGGATTGTTGCGAGACCTGATCTTCGGGCAGGGCTTGGATGACTTTGTCGTGCACCAGCAGCCGGTAAATGTAGAGGATTTTTTCGGTGGCTGAGTCGGTTGGTTCAAATTCTACGGCGCCGCGTTTTTCGCCGTATTCCACGCCGGCGAGGATTGCTGCTTTTACCAACTCCGCTTCGTGTTTTATTTTCTTCATGAGTGCCATGCCGTTCCATTGGGGTACTGCGCGCAGCGTAGCTGCTTCAGGTGTCTTTTACAAAGCGTGAGACGTGGGCTTTGAGGTAACATGCGCCACTCCCAACGAACCAAGTAGAAGCCCCTATGAAAACCATCACGTTTCAGCTCAGCCCTGAATATGAATACATTGATCTGTGCAACTTGCTCAAACTTTCCGGCCTGGCCGAAAGCGGAGGCCAGGGCAAAGTATTGGTCGCTGCCGGCAAGGTGCAAGTCGACGGCCAGCCTGAGAGTCGCAAGACCGCAAAAATTCGCGCAGGGCAGGTGGTCGAGTGTCTCGACACGCGCATTGAAGTGTTAGGGAAATAGTTGTGGCGCTCAAAGCCACGGTGTTCAAGGTCGACTTGCAGATTGCCGACATGGACCGCAATTACTACCAAAACCATGCGCTGACGATCGCGCGGCACGCTTCCGAAACCGACGAGCGCATGATGGTGCGCGTGTTGGCATTTGCCATGTACGCCAACGACGCGCTCGCGTTTGGCAAAGGCATCGCGTCGGATGACGAACCCACGCTGTGGGAAAAAGATCTGACCGGCACGATTGAACGCTGGATTGAAGTCGGCCAGCCCGACGAGCGCGAAATCCGCAAAGCCAGCGGCCGCGCCAGGCAGGTTGTGATTGTCACCTATGGTCGTTCCGCCGAGCCGTGGTGGGAACAAAATCGCGACAAACTGCAACGCATCAGCAACCTGACCGTGCTGCGTTTGCCCACGGCCACGACTCAGTCACTCGCCGCACTCGCCAATCGCAACATGCAATTGCAGTGCAGCATTCAGGAACGATTGATCTGGATGACGGCCGAGGGCGGTGCGGTGCAGGTCGAGCCCGAAGTATTGATGGGCGCGGTGGGTGACATTTCTTCAGCGGGATGATTTTCTCGAACTGTTCAGTGCAGAGTTCAAGCAAAAATATTGTCTGCATGCGGCACGTTGTTAAAAATAAAGACGCGGAAGAAATTCAGATTATCGTGTCAGGTAGCGTGCGCCAAACCCACGGCGTTCGCAATTTAGATACCGCAACGTGCGCAAGGCGCACGCGACAAACCCCCAGTGAAAAACGGACAGCCGTT
>JANMQQ010000215.1:0-6800 GCA_031370545.1 Gammaproteobacteria bacterium | reverse complement strand
CGTCACTCCCGGTTCATCAAACCCGAAAGGATCGCAAATGATCATTCTGAAATTCAAATCGTGGACACCCATGAATCGTTTAAAACCCTTACCTACACTGACTTTGTTGCACGCCCGCTACACATAGACCGGACACTAGTGGCGCCGTATGAGAACTACTGCCAGGTGCATTTATCTTAAGAAAGACAGCATCCGAGTTCGTCCTCGACCCTGAGCCGTCGTTCAATACCCAAGCAAAACAAATGACCACTTTGCTTTGGTTTGCTGACCTACAGGTATTCGTCGAGAATATCCGCTTCAACTCTATATCTTCCACCGTGCTACGAATTCAAAAAATGTGAAGCCGGGTAAGGCTATGGCCAAAGTGCCTAGAACGGGAGAATTCTGTACTCCAAGAGTCACCGAACTTGCCCGCGCAACCAAGTCAGCCGGTATTATTCTCAAGCTCGATGGCGGACGGAGTGCGTTGTCGCTATGTTGGGCACGATGTATTCGGGAAAAAAGGACGTTTGTTTTTCTATACTTTCATTGCGTTTCTCAAAAATAACCTGTTTTTTGGAGCAAGAGTGCACAAAGAATAATGTCAACTAACAAGGCATGGCGCACGCCACTGATGCTGCTAACAGCCGCTATCGTGCCATTGCTGGTGGTGGTACCCGTGGTGTATCTGATCTTGACAACCGACATGAGCAAAATGGCGACGCGTCAGATCGAGGAGTTCAAACCGATCGTGATGGATGCCCGCAAGTCGGAGTTGAAGAACGCGGTGGAGGTGGCCCAAAAGGTCGTCAAGCACGTGCGTAACACGCGAGGTGATAGCGCAGCGGCCAAACACGAGGCGCTTGAACTGTTGCGCACCATGGATGCGGGTGATGACTTTTATTTGTTTGTCTACGACATGCATGGCATCAGTCTGATGCATCCGCGCATACCGTCGTGGGAAGGCACGTCAAAGTGGGAGCTGCGGGACAAAAATGGAAAGCTGCTGATTCAGGAGTTGATTCAAGCGGCAAAGCGCGGCGGTGACTATGTGGATTATGTGTTCCTGCGGCCCGAGACCGGAAACCCGGAACCCAAGCTGGGTTATGCGGAACTGACCCCCGATTGGGCTTGGATGATCGGCACCGGCTTGTATCTGGATCAGCTACAGCAGACTAACACGCTAATCAAGGCGACCACGGACAACGCGGTCACGGGCATAACCAACCGCATATTACTGGTCGCGTTGTTCTCGGTGTGCGTCGTGTCCGCAATGGGTCTGGGCTTCAATTTTGTCGAACAGCGCCGCGCCAACGCAAAACTGCGTGCCATGGCGCAAAAGGTGGTGCTCTCTCAGGAAGTGGAGCGCGCCCGTGTCGCCCGCGAGCTGCACGACGGTGTCAGTCAGTGGTTGGCCTCGGTCAAATTTATGCTGGAGTCGGCGCTGGTGCATTCCGAACGCAACAGCCCGGATACCACAACCTTACTACGCAATGGCTTGCAGCAGATGCGCGATACAATGCGCGAGGTGCGGCGAATTTCGCACGGCCTGCGCCCTACCTTATTGGACGATCTCCCGTTTTCCAATGCACTCGAACAAACCGCGCGCGAGTTTGGCGAGCGCAGCGGCATCGCGGTTGAAACTCTGATCCAACCCCCGGCGCATCGGGTGCCTGACGCCATAGCGACCGCGATGTTTCGCCTGACCCAAGAGGCGCTGGGCAATATTGAACGCCATGCGGGAGCAAGCCGGGTTCAGGTCACTCTCACCTTCACCGGACTTCCGGCCGCGCTGCGCCTGGAGATCAGCGACAACGGTTCCGGGTTTGACGCCGCTGAGCTGATGCGTCGTCCCCGTGAGGGTCTGGGCTTGACTCATATGCGTGAGCGCACCGAAATGCTGGGCGGCCAATTTGGGATAACCTCTGGATCGCGCGGTACCACGGTTTCCATCCAACTTCCTCCCGACGCTTTGAAAGAGACATCGTCATCATGAACACGACTTCTTCGAACTCATCCCCGCCTTCGAGCGCTATACGCAAAGTGCGTCTGCTGTTGGTGGATGTGCACGACATTTCGCGCCGCAGCTTTCGGCAGTTGCTCGACGCCATCGGCAGCTTTGAAATCGTCGGCGACACCGGCGATACCATCGAGGCCCTGTCGCTTGCTGAAAATCAGCACCCCGATGTCGTGCTGATGAGTGTGCGCGTGCGCGGCTCCAGTGGTATTGAAATGACGCGACGCTTCGCAGCGATGTCGCCTGCGCCGAAGGTGGTGATACTCACTCTGTACGACAGCCCCGAATATATACAGGAGACCGCGCGTGCCGGTGCTAACGGCTATGTGCTCAAGGAGGCACCGGTAGAGCAACTGTTGGAGGCCATCGACACGGTATTGCAAGGCAAGACTTACAGCAGCCCGGGCCTACCGCCATTGGATAATGTCAAATCATGACTCTCAATCCTAAATCTTCAGACACCAGGGCATCCATCCGGGTCATGTTTGTGGACGACGAAGCCCTCACGCGCGTAGGTTTTCGCGCGTTGCTGGAGGCTTATGCACCCCGCATCGCGGTAGTGGCCGAAGCGCGTAGCGCCAGTGAAGCCTTGTCATTGCTGGACGCTCAGGAGATTGGCATTTTGCTGACGGACTTGCGCATGCAGCGCAACAGCCACAGCGGTCTGGAGCTCGTCGCATCTCTGCGCCAACGGCATCCCGATCTGCCGGTGATCGTTTTAACCACGCATAACGACGCCGCTATGATATTGCGCGTTTTTAAGGCGGGGGCTTCCGGCTTTGTGTCCAAGGAAGGTGAGCCGGGTGAAATTTTACGCGCCATCGAAACGGTACACAGCGGCATGTCTTACTTCCCGCGCAACCTACAGCGGCTGCTGGATGCTGACGGCCGTAAACCGGCGTTGAGCACGCGTGAACAGGAAGTCTGCGAGCTGATCGCGATCGATATGAGCAGTAAAGACATTGCGCGCGCGCTGGATATTGCCTATCGCACTGTGGAGACCCACCGCGGAAACATCGTCACCAAACTCGGCAGGAAAGGCTTGGAGCTTCACCGCTATTGCATCGAGGATTTGAATGCGAGATTACCGGCATTGGTACGCCATGATCCCAAGGCCATGCTGGTCGCTATTCTGGCGCACCAGGGTGTCAGTCGTGATCTGATCGGTACACGCCTGGGCTTGACAGATGACGAAGTCGCCGCGTTGTTAAAGTCATAGACCCGCCTTCTTCCATTGTGGTTGCCGCATTCCACCCGCTACGTGTTGACACATAGTCTCACTGTGCGACGACACCGAGGTTTTTCCTCCGCATTTTCTTGAAACTGTTTTCAAGATAAAGACACGGCGGGGGAAAAATGATACGGGCAACTTCTGACTACGGCGCTGCAGCCAACTCGCAAAAGGTCTGGCTGGTCCGTGGCATAGCGGTGGTCGCTACGCTGGGACTGCTGACCGTGTTGGCGCCGTTGGTGTGGGCAGCAGTCACTGCGGCAGCCGGAATTGCAGCATTGGCCGGCATGACCGCCGCAGGCGTTGCATTGTTTCAGGCACTCCCTCTGGCCATGCAAAAACTGGAAAACCGCGTGCTACACGCGCGCAAGTCTGAAGCCCGCGCCAATCCGATTGAGCAACTGCAAAACGAAGTGCTGCGTCGCGCCGAGCGCCTGCAATCATTTCGGCGTGCGCTGGTGATTGTAGGCGGGCAGATCGAGTCCATCAGCCAGTTGCTGGTAGACCGCCGTCACCGCGATCCGACCCACATCCTGGATCGCCAGCAACGAGCACTGCACCGGCTGCAACAATTTCAAAGCGTCAACCTCAATCGCCTCGGTCAGGCACAGGCGGCGCTCGAAGAATTCCGCTTCACCGTAGAACGCAAAGAGAGCGAATGGCGTATTGCCCTGGCGATTGATGAGGCCAACGAGTTGCTGGACCCCAATGCGACTGACAATTTGATGCAAGACCTGCTGACCGATACCGCATTACGCAGTGTGCAAGAACGTTTCAACTGTGTGTTTGCGGAGTTGGATGTGCAGATGAGCAGCCTGGACGGACCAGCCCGAAAATTCCTGGATGACCCCAGCCTGGATGGCATCGGTGCCTTGCACTTTCCAGCGCACCCAACGACAGGGCGCATGACATGACATTCTGGACGACACTTCGCTGGGCGGGTGCCCTGATCTTTGTACTGATGGTTCTCGTGAGTTGGTTTGGCGCCCCTCGCAACGGCACCAACAGCGGCAGTTCAGATCAACCAGCCCGCCCCGCACCCATCATTGTTCGTTGACAACCCAAGGAGAGCTCTGTGCAAAAAACTAAAGCATCGCAATCCATCAAAATCAGCATCGCCATGGTTACCGGCGCCTTGCTTGCCACAGTCGCATGGCCACTTGCTGCGCAAGAGACCCCACCGGACTGTGCACTGCGTATCGGCAGCGGTCCGAAAGGCAAAATTTACGAGCTGATGGTGCTAGACATTCAAAGGGTGTGCAGCGCAGAAGTGTCGGTGTGTTCCGTTCCCAGTATTGGTGGACTGCCCAACCTGATGATGCTTTCCGCCAGCCAGGCTGAGCTGGGTATCGTGCAATTGGATACGTTGACGCAAATGACAAAAGGGGGGGACGAAAACATTGCCGCCTTGCAAGCAGTTATGCCGCTGCACACCAATTTGCTTCATATCCTGAGCCTGCGTACAGGTTCCAGAGTGGGAATTGTCAAGATTGGCGATAAAGCCGTGCCGTGGACTGGGGACGTCAAAGTGTTCAGCAAGTTCTCGGATCTGAAAGGCGCGAAGGTCGCAGTGGTCGGCTCCACCCAACTGTTAGGACAAACACTCAACCAGCAGACCAGCTACGCCATGGAATTTTTGATCGCGGAGTCGGACGATCAGGCCGTTAAAATGTTACAGGCCAATCAAGTACAGGCGATCTTCACCGATGGCGGATGGCCGCTGCCTTCCATCAGTCGCCATCAAACCAATAGTGGGTTAATGCTGGTGGAATACGATCTTCCCGTGAAGGAACCGTTTATTGCAGTCAAACGCAACTACGAGAATCTGGATGCGTTCAACTTTAATTTCCTGGGCATACCCAACCTTCTGGTGACCCGGCCCTTCAAGAACAACGGTGATTTGGGCAAACGCGTTGCCGCCTTACAACGCTGCATCCTCAACCACATGGATGAATTGCAAGAAGGCCGGTTTCAAGCAGGCTGGAAGGAAATTAAGGACCCGATGAATACGTTGGGTATCGCGCGCTTTGGCAAAAATAATTCTCAAAAAACGGTTTCACAATAACTCTACGGAACCGCCGATCCATTCAGATTTAGAATTTGAAACAAACGCGCTGCAATTTTCATGATGACCAAGAAGCGCCATCTGAAATGGGCTTCACACGAGGCAGCCAGTATATCTACTTCAATCTTCTTCCGGGAGAACACAAAATCTATTCGAAGGCGGAGAACTGGGCCGAAACGCTTGTTACAGCAAATCCGGGCGACATCATCTTTATCCAGCAGGACGCGTCGATGGGAATTTTCATGGCCAGAAATAACATCTTCAAGGTTGAAGACTATCAAGGTAAGTATCATGTTAAGACATTGACTGTTGGAACGATAATAAAGACCGAAAAATAACCTAACTTCGCGTTAAACATGGATCTTCGGGTCGCTGCGCGCCCCTCGGCCGGTCAACGCGAACGTTGAGGCTATTAATACCAAGGAGGAACTATGCCAGAAGAAACAAGCGTTATTGAACAAGATCAGAGTTCTGTGCGCGGCATGGCAGAGCACTACGGAGTATCCATCATTGTGAATCGGTGGCTTGGGTGCTGGGTCGACATAGTGGTCTCGGTTTCATGTCTGCTAATTCCAGATTGGCTTCTCGGCAATGAGCTTTACCGTAAGACGCTGTTCATCTGGTTAGTGTTGGCGTTGTCATATTTTGTCGTCACGGAATGGCTGTGGGGTAGAACTCTCGGCAAACTGCTCACCGGGACAATTGTGGTCAATGAAAATGGTCATCGACCTAGCTTTGGCCAAGTAATCGTTCGAACACTATTCAGACTTGTTGAAGTAAATCCATTGATAGTAGGAGGCGTTCCGGCAGGTATTGTGGCCTATTTTTCAAAAAGGAAGCAGCGGATCGGGGATATGGCTGCAAACACCTACGTTATCCGCACACGCGATCTGGCGAAGACAAGCGCTCCACAATCGACAATCTCGTTGACGCCAACTGAGGAGTATCCCGCTACTCCTCAGAGAGCAGAACCTTTTGCCAAGAAGCCGAGCCTATGGAACTACGTCGGCATAGGAGTCGGGACATTCATGCTGCTGTTCCTATTCATTCCTCAAGTCATGAGTGGCACCTTGGCAACCCAATATTACCTCGGGGCGGCGTTCTGGGGCGGCGTAATCATCTATTGTTCAATCAAAATTTCGAGGGTAAAGAAGTTATGAGAGCCGGATGCGGGAAATCTGCATGCCCGGTTCGATGAGCGGGATGTGGAAACGGAGTCAAGGTCAGGCTACTTGGGCACCGCCAAACGAAAGAAACCGAAAAGAAACCGGGTCACGAAAACCGAAACCGGGTCATGCAAAACCGGGTCACGAAACCGGGTCAAAACCGGGTCAGGCTTGCGCTATTGCATTATCGAGCGCTGGGTTTATCACATCAGCCTACAAAATGTGTACGTCAGCTTTGGTGAGTTAAACGGCGCGCCGCTTTTGGCGCGGACCGTTTGAATGAGGAATTAGGCTGTGCGGTATCTCCACAAGACGCCCCGATACAAATTTGTGAAGTACGCT
>JANMQQ010000183.1:0-7360 GCA_031370545.1 Gammaproteobacteria bacterium | reverse complement strand
CCGCCCGACCGCGACCGAACTCGTCCAAAGCCGCAAGACCGCCCCGCCGTCCATCTTGAAATTGACCATCGCATCGTCTTCCAAGATACGTCCCGGAAGACAGGAGACAAAATCGGCCGACAAGGAAACCGGCTCCTGCCCCGACACGAAACTCGCCATTTGCAGCGCATGGATGCCGCATCCGATCCTGACGCGGTGGTGGTACAACAAAACCAGGCACGTTTGCCGTTGCTATTGCACCCACACGCTCACAATGTATTGTTTCTCGGCATGGGCACCGGCATTTCTGCGTCGGGCGCGTTGGCCTATCCCGATCTGGCGCTCACCGCAGTCGAACTATCACGCGGTGCAGTGATCGCGGCACGTGACTGGTTCGCGCCGGTGAATCACGACATCGTCGAGCACATGAATATTGTGCGCGACGACGCACGCCGTTTTTTGGTCAGCGATAGCGCGCATTACGATGTCATCATTGGCGATTTGTTTCATCCCGATCTCGCCGGACGCAGCGCCTTGCTATCGGTTGAGCAATTTACGCGCGCACTCGCACGCCTGAACGAGGGGGGCATTTTCGTACAATGGATCGCATTGAATCAATTCGATGCTGCCAGTCTTGACATTGTATTGCGCAGCTTCGGTCAGGCGTTTCCAGAAGCGGTGGTGTTTCTCGATCCGTTTCGTCTCGCGTTGGTAGGCAGCAAAGACCGGGTAATAGCAACGCCCGATGTCATGGCGAATCTTGCACGCTTGTCCGATGAAGCGCGCAGCAGTGCGACCGGTGGGGAAGGCGCTTGGACGTGGTTAGGGCGTTACTTCGGGCCGATCAAATCGCTGGTGCGCGAGGGCGCGGACGTGCAACACGAAGCCGCGCCACGCATTGAATATTTACTTCCCAAAGCGCGCTACCGTGGCGAATTGGACCTGGCCGCGTTGCTGACGCACTTGCTCAAGCAACGCCCCGCGTGGCAACGCGCAGCAGATGAGCTCGGTGTGCCGGTAGCCATGCTTGACACATTTGAAAAATCTTATGCCGCCACCGAGCTTGCGTTGGCGGGCTGGGTCGCAACCCTGCGTGGCCAGGCGGAGGAAGGCAACCGATTATTGCAACTCGCCTATCAAGCGAACCCACAAGACCGTTGGGTGGGTGTCGCGCTGGTGACTCCGATCTGGAACCAGCTCGAAGCCATGATGCAACAAGGTGCGCGTGTGCAGGACACGTTCGGAAAAGATGCGCGTGATGTGCTTGCGGCAATTTTGCGTATTCGCCCCGATTATGTGCCCGCACTGAAAATGCTGCTGAATCTCGAAAAGCTTGCGGGTAATACCGCGCAGATTGCGGAGTTGAAAGTCCGTTTGATCCAGCTGAGTCCGCTGGATCGTGACAATAAAAATCGGTAACCTGACTGAATTCGGAATGGAGACCCACACATGGCCATGCGCGCCACCGGCACCTTTAAAATTACCAGTTGGGATGAGCGGCCGTTCTCCGAGGTTGAAGGGGGTGGCAAGCTCACACAGGCGGATGTGATAAAAACCTACGTTGGCGAAATCGAAGGGGTCGGTACTTTGCACTATGTTATGACCTATCGCCTGGACGGCAGCGCCGAATTTCGCGGCTACGAACGGTTTGTCGGCCGCGTGTGTGAGCGCTCTGGCAGTTTCGTGTTGCAACACAGCGGCCTATTTGCCAACGGCAAAGCCAATGAGGTTTCATCGGTGGTGCAGGATTCCGGAACGGGTGCGCTGAGCGGTTTGCGTGGCACAACGGAGTTTTCCGCCGCTCACCAACACGAGTATCCGGTCACCCTTGATTACGATTTCGGATAAGACAACATGCGCTCCCTAAACTGTGCCAGGACGAGTGCCTAGTAAGCCCCAACTACCGCAGGTGTCATTTATGCTGAGTTCCTATGCGATCACCCATCACCGTAATAGCGTGCAACGCTATGCGACGTTCATGCTTACAGCGCTGTATCTGTTGTTGTCGGTGGGGGTCGCCGATGTCGCACAGCGCGAATCCATCAAGAGCGACCCGCGCTATCAAAATCCTGCCTTGCTGGAGACGGCATGGGCACTGCCCGTGGCGCAGAAATACCGGGCGAGTTTCGAGTACCAAGTCAATCCAATGTTTTGTGGTCCCGCGACAGCGGTGAATGTGTTGAAGTCGTTGGGCATTTCTAAATATCAACAATCCAACGTGTTCGATCCATCGAGTATTAGCTATTTTAAAGCTCTGGCAGCGGGGCTGACCCTCGATGAAATGGCGACCCTGGTGCATGACTCGAGCGGTTGGAATGTCACCGCGCTACATAATCTGACCCTGGTACAATTTCGTGAGCACCTTAAACGCAGCAACGATCCCGATGTGCGCTACACCATTAATTTTCACCGCAAACCGTTGTGGGGTTACAGCGCGGGCCACCATTCGCCGATTGGTGGTTATTTAGAAAAAGAAGACTTGGTCTTTGTGTTGGATGTGTACGATCCCTTCAAGCCATTTTTGGTCAGCAGCGAGCGGCTTTTTGAAGCCATGAATACCGTGGATGACGAAGCCGGTAAGACGCGCGGACTGTTGCTGATAACGCATTCGCAGTGAAAAAAGCAGCCAAAAATGCTATCGTCTCGCCATGTCGCGTAGCGCCAGTTCCCTAAGCAAAATCCCGATCACGGTCGTGTCTGCACCAGCCGACACGCGCCTGCATTGGCAGCGGCGCGCGATGCAGATTGCGACTCTCGCACTGGCCGTGTTGATTCCCGTCAGCGGTTTGTTCCGCATTGATCCGGTGGCTGGCGCGTTCACGATTCTTGACCATCAAGTCTGGTGGGCAGACTTTTTCCTGGTGTTCGGTTTCTGGGTGATGCTGGCCGCGTTGATGGTGACGGTGTATTCATTTGTCGGCACCGCATTTTGTGGTTGGTCTTGTCCGCAGAACACTTTGTCGGAGTGGGCCAACCAACTTACGCACAAATTGCTGGGGCGCCGCGCCGAAGTCATCAATCTCAACAACAGCGCAAAAATGCAGGTAGCGGCCACAAAAAACAAATGGACGCATTGGTTGTTGTTGGGTGTGATTTTAACTGCCATGTCCGGCGTGGTGGCACTGGTGCCACTGTTTTACTTTTATCCGCCGAGCGCAGTGTGGTCGTTCGTGACATTTTCCAATGATGCGCGGCTCGCCAGCTCGCTGCATTTTATCTACACCATTTTTGTATTGGTGATCCTGCTCGATGTCGCGTTCATTCGCCATTACTGGTGCCGCTTCATGTGCGTGTACAAGGTGTGGCAACACGGTTTTAAAACCCAGCAAACCCTGCATATTGCCTATGATTTGACACGCAGCGCCGATTGCGAAGGCTGCAACTACTGCGTCACTTCGTGCTTCATAGATTTAGATCCGCGCAAGACTGACATGTACGACACCTGCATCAACTGTGGCGAATGCATTACCGCGTGCAACAAGATGCATGCGAAAACCGGCGCGTCCGGCTTGCTGAAATTTGCAGTCGGCTCACGTAGTGGTGACGGTGGCAAACTGCGCGCGGTATTTCGTACCGCAGTGGGGTCACTGTCGCAACGCATGCAAATGACCGTGCCGATTGCGCTGCTAGGCATCGGGATGTTTGTGTGGGGTTTGTGGAGTTATCAGGCCTATCACCTCGCGGTGTATCAAGCCAATACCAATCACGGCGCGCAAATCAGCGACTATCATGTGGCCGTGTCCAGCAAGGTCAATCATCCGGCGCATTTGGCGGTGACCGTCGACGGACTTCCGGTCGACAGCTATTCGCTGGAGACCTCCGATGCGCGCTTTGAGGGCAGCGGGCGTGTTGACATCAACTTGCATATTGCGCCGGTGTTGGCGCCAGGTATCCACACATTTTTGGTGCGCGTGCGCGCTGACGATGGGTGGGAAGACAGTTATCGAGTGCAACATTTTGTAGCGCGAGGGTAAAAGTCATGAGCGATACCGAAAAGAGCGAACCGGTCGGTCCTATCCAATCCAAAGGCGACTGGGGTGTCATACCGCAAGACAATTTTGGTTACGCGTCTGATGATGAGCGGCGTCAGAAGCGCGGTCTCGAAGATTGGGAAATGGTCGAGACCATACCCGAATCGCAAGAGCGCGTGCCACCATGGTTTTTTGCGGTCATCGGCGCAGTGCTGTTGATGGCCATTGGGTTGAGCTTCCCGTTCTGGGGCGTGCGACCAGGGCAGGAACGGCCTTGGCTGGATTGGGGCTTTGGTCTGGCGATCATTTACTTGTTGGTGTTCGGCACGTTTGTGTATTTCATGGTGAATTTCTACGGCTCCAAATATGCGGGCCGACTTGATTCCGACAAGGAGAATACCGACGCGCAGGCCAAGCCTGTCGTCGCGAGCGCTGATGTCCAACAAAAAAAGTAGTCTGTTGTGCTGTGCGGCGCTGATGCTTACGGCGTGTAACTCATCGCTGCCCCCACCTCCACCGTTGCCCGATGCAGCCTCACCTGTCGCGCAATGGATGGCCGACCGCTGCGGAAAGTGCCACGGCCCGCCTAACCCGGCGCTGCATCCGGCCAACGAATGGCCCAATGTCGTGTTCCGCATGCAAAAGCACATGGCCCAAAAAGGTCAGCCTGCCTTAACAGCCGAGGAATATCGCGCCTTGCTTGAGTACCTGCAAAAGCACGCGCGGCCATGAAATTTTTAGCGGCTCTCGTGTTGACTTTTTCGTTGCTGGGCTGCTCCGACGATATTCCGATCTACCGCTTTACGCCGCAACAATGGGGCGACGTGATCATTACCATCGAAGCCCGGCCGGGTCCGACGGCCGGGTCGGTCTGTGAGTTTCTGATCATGGCGTCGTTCGCCAACAACACCCCCGCGCATAGCATGATGGTGTCGATCCGCATGAACGACCAAGGCCCGTGGAAGCAGGCCATCCAGGATGGCATGGTGGGCGTGTATCGGCGCTCGGATCGCGTCAACAGTCTGGATACCGATGTGCTGGCGATCCAACTGAAGAGGAAAGGTGAAGAGGGCGTGCTGCGATTTGCGTTAAAGGATCGGCAGATTTAGCAATCACGCGAACAAGGTTGGCTTCGATTTCCTCCCCACCTTATTTTCAAGGAGGGGAGGAAATCGTCGGTCGGTTTCAGATTAGCGGCTCCGCTACACCCCATCAAAACACGCGCCACATTTCGCAATGTACTGCGTGTGCAGCATCTGCACCGTCAGCACCAGCATCATGATCCACTCCAGCTTCATCACTGCGTAATACGAATTCATGTCGGTGGGTGTTTGCGCCTGCTCAATGCGTGCGCGCAACGCATGCACGTGCTCGGGATCGAACACGCCCGCGTCGTGCAGTGCTTGTCTTGACAGATAGGGTTCGAGCAGCTCGTGCTGCGCGGGGGTGAAAAACCATTCGCGAATCGGGGTGTAAAAAGCCTTCTTTTTGAACTGCCACGGATGCGTCGGCAAATGCGGCAGCGCAACTTTTTTCAGCAAATATTTTTCGTCCATGCCGCGCAGTTTTAGATCCGGCGGAATGCGTGCGGTCAGTTCCACCAACGGGTGATCCAAAAATGGCACGCGTGCTTCCACGCCGTGCGCCATGCTCATGCGGTCGCTGCGCCACAGAACCCAACCTGGCAGGCGCGTTTTGGTTTCAATATACAGCGACTGATTTACGCGATGTCGCCCCTCGACATGTGGCTTCATGGTCGCAGCCAGTTCTGCCATGGGATCGGTGGCGATCGCGGCCTGCGCGAAATCGGGATTAAACAAGCCGGGCAGTTGATCCTCCGTGATTTGCCAGAAGTCATGCCATGCGGGATAGCAGCCATAGCGGTCGATCACCTTCCGCTGGTGCCCCGGCGCATGTTGCGCAAACATCATCTGCACAAATGGCTCAGAAAAGTTTTGCGCGTATTGGGTGAAGTAGAGCAGCTCGCGCAGCTGCGTATCACGAATGTCGTTGCCCCACAAACGCATGTAGTCCTGTCGGTAGCAGTCGTAGCCGCCGAGAATTTCATCCGCCCCGTCGCCGGTGTAAACCACCTTGTACTGGTTGTCGCGTACCAGGCGTGACAATAAAAAATACGGTACGTCCAAAGCCATGCGCTGCGGTTGCTCGAGGTGATAAACCGCCGCTTCCATCTCGCGCACATAGCCTGCGGCTTTATTGTCATGCATGGTGACTTCGGTGTTGCCGACTTTCAGATGCTGCGCGATGGCGCGATAGATCGGCGATTCATCCAGCGCGTTGTTGGCAAAATGCACCGAGAAGGTTTGTACCGGTTTGCCGTACGATTCGCCTAGCAACCAGGTGAGGGCAGATGAGTCGATGCCGCCGGATAAATAGGCGCCGATGGGCACTTCACCGATGGTGTGGCTGGCCGCTGCATCTTCCAGTGCACCGCGAAATTCGCGCGTCCAGAACGCTTCATCGTTTGACTCGTATTCATGCTCGCGCGGAAAATTCAAATCCCAATACTGTTCTATTTTCGGCGCTTGACCTGGAATTGCCATGATATGGCACCCTGGCGGCAATTCGAGGATGCCATCGAATGGCGTGTGCGGGCTGATCGCAAATTGATAAGTGAAATAGCTGCGAATCGCAGCTGGATTAAAGCGTGGCTCCACCAGGCCGGATGCAAACAACGCCTTGATTTCCGATGCGGCAATCAAATGCTCACCGCTCCAGTGATAGAACAAGGGCTTGATGCCCAAGCGGTCACGGGCGATAAACAACACATGCGTCAACGCGTCATGCACCGCAAAGCTGAACATGCCGCGCAGTTGCTGCACACACGCGGCACCTTCGCGACGATACAAATGCAAAATCACTTCAGTGTCGGAAACGCCAGCAAACTGCGCACCCTCGGCTTCCAGTGCGCTGCGCAATTCCCGATAATTGTAAATCTCGCCGTTGAAGATAATCGCGTGTCGTTGATCCGCGCTCACCATCGGCTGCGCCCCCCCGGCCACATCAACAATGGAAAGCCGAGTGTGGCCCAGGGCGGCCTCATCTCGCAGTTCCACCGCATGCGCGTCTGGCCCGCGATGACTCAGCGCGCGCGTCATGCGTTCGATGCGTTGCCGCTCGGGTGTCACGCCGCTGCGGTGAAAAATGAGAGCGATGCCGCACATGTGTTAGTCGCCGCTGAATGCCGTGGCGGTAGTGTAGCGTGGGCGTGCGTGGATACAAACGCGCGGTAGGTATAGCACCGGCTTTGCAAAATTTTCGCGCGAAAAATTGCAGGCAAAAAAACGGGCGGCATGTAGCCGCCCGAAACTGTCGACCTCGGAGAAATCAGCTGTCTATTTCTGCGGTGCTTGCGGTCAGCACGCCGTTGTTGAACAGGCCGGTGATTT
>JANMQQ010000122.1:0-7318 GCA_031370545.1 Gammaproteobacteria bacterium | reverse complement strand
TTTTCCCATGCAACATTTTCTCCCAAAAATGTTGCACTTGGGGTTTGAGCGCGCCCAGCTTAATAGTCCGCCGCTTGGCGTTTTCTACTTTCGGCAACGACAAATTCAGTACGCCGTCTTTAAATTCTGAGCGTGCTTTGTCGGCGTTTACGCTGCCGGGAAGGGCGATGCTGCGGGCGAACAGTCCGCTGGAAATTTCGCTGCGATAGTAGTCGCCTTTCTCTTCCTTAGATTCATGGCGTGTGGCGCCTTTGATCGTGAGGATGTCTTCGGACAGTGAAATTTCCAGGTCTTTCTTGTCCACCCCCGGAATTTCCGCACGAATCACAATTTCATCGTCTCGATTAATGACGTCAATACGCGGCACGCGCATTTCCAATGTGGTCAGCGGCCATTCTTCACGCTGTGGGCGCAACCAATTGCGCGGAAAAAAGCCTTCGAGTATGCGCTCCATCTCATCAAACGGGCTGAGGAGACGGCTCATTGATCTATTGATCGGCGTGTTGGATTTGCTGGTAATTTCACGATTTTCGCTAGCCATGATTTGTCCTCCTTTGTTTGAAGCGAAACAGCTACAGCTCAACCAAATAGATAGAGGTCGCCGTATATTTTTCAAGGGCTAATTCGTCGCTATATTGCGCACGGCTTGCATCCGATACAGTGAACACAGTAGGTGCGAGGATGGATCGTGGATATTGAATTTCGGGTGAGTGAAGGCGATATCGCAGTGTTGCGTGCCGCAGTGAAGCGCCACGTGCGTGAATCAGCAGGTTTCACGCGCAATTTGCTGATGGGAATACTCGCAGGCGTACTCGCGATAGGTGCGATGCAACTCGTTTTTGAGCTCCCAAATTTACAGTCAAGCCCGTATCGAGTTATCGCGTTTAGCCTTCTGCTCGCGGTGACAGCGGGCGCCTATCTCGTCGCACAGGTTGGCGGTTTGCGGTGGCCACGTAAGGCGCCGCACACCGCTGATAAGTTCTATCGCATCACGTTGACGACCTTCGGCTGGAGCGCTGCCTGCGATAGTCGCGCGGTGGAATATTCCTGGGATCAACTTCACGCGCTGGAAGAAGGCGAGCAACACTTTTTTATTTTCATTAATCCGTATCGGGGCTATGTGATACCCAAGCATGCATTCGTTGGCGCCGAGCAAGCCTATGGATTCATAAATACATTACGACGCTATTGGTCGCAGGCACCGGAAAACAGGGGGCATGCTTGGCTGGATCGACCGAATATCAAGCTCTGGATCAGGCAGCGCCATTTGGACTTGCGTGCAAATTTTCTAGCGGCGCTGCGCTTGATCTTATTGAAGCCCGTGAACGTTAATGACTTCAAGACCAACACAACGCAGCTCACTCGGTTGATCGTATTGGATATCGCAGCGGGTATAGGGATTCAGTATCTGGGCGCATTACCGCAGTCGCAATTCAATTTCTTCGGTATCCCCCGATACGGCATCGACGTGTCGCTGTTTTTACTCAGTGGATTTGTCGTGGCTCGATTGATGGGTGACGTGCGTAGCACGGCGCGATTTTTAGTCATGGTCAGTGCGGCCAGCATTCTGCTTGCTATGCCGGTTGCCGCAGTGACGGTGTTGGCGCAACTCTGGCCCTCTATGGTTGCGATTTGGCTGGCATGGATGGTTGGTATGTTTTATTTGGCATGGACGCTGGTCATCGCTTTTCGCGCCTTCAAGTTGCTGTATCGGCCAACGCTTTCAAGCGCGATTGCCGCCGCTGGCGTCTACGCGCTGTTGAATTTTTTCGTCTTGCTCACGTTGCCGGATACGCGCTTGTTTTATTCGCCATCGGTTGAGGACAAAAAAGTCGACACGCGCATAAATGTAGAAGACACGTTTTATTCCCAGTCAAAATTGATGCGCGCGGCTGCGGACGCATTAACGCCGGAACGCCCTGGAGTTACCGATTTATTTTTCATAGGTTTCGCCGGTGAAGCGAGGGAGCATGTGTTTTCAAATGAGGTCAACTACGTCCGCAAATTGTTCGATACGCAATTCGATACCACCGGCCACTCCTTGATTTTGATAAACAACAAAGAGACGGTGTCGAACGTTCCTATCGCGAGTGTGAATAATCTTCGCGTGGCATTGCAAACGGTGGCCGCGCGCATGGATAAAGCCAACGACGTATTATTTTTGTTTCTCACTTCGCATGGATCGCGCAGACACGATCTTTCCGTGGAATTTTGGCCGTTGGATTTAAATATTCTTCCCGCAGCGCAATTGAAATCATTGCTCGATGAATCGGGTATCGTGAATCGCGTCATCGTCGTTTCAGCGTGTTTCTCCGGCGGATTTATCGACGCGCTGCAAGACGATCACTCGCTGATCATCACTGCTGCGGCGCGCGACAAGACATCATTTGGTTGTGGCGCAAAATCCAAGTTCACCTATTTCGGCGAAGCGTATTTCAAGGAAGCACTCAAATCCAACCGATCTTTTTTAGGCGCATTTGAGCTTGCCAAAGCGAGCATTGAGAAACGCGAGCAGCGCGAAAACATCGAAGCATCAAATCCGCAAATCTATGTTGGTTCAAAAATAGAAGCAGTGTTGGATCGGTTGCCGCGTTGACATAACGGCAGTTTCCCTGGTCCTCACTACGAGCGAAATAAGAGGACGGTAATTTCAATTTTCTCCATGCGTAAAGTTACCGTTGCTACCGCCGGATGAAATTTGAAATGTCACGTACCGCGTTGTTTGAATTGTTCGGCGCGATGATCAGAGAGTAGTTGTGGGATGAGGGTGTGCAAGCACACCCGATGTTTTGAGCACCCCCATCCTAACCTTCCCCCCTTGCAGGGGGAAGGGACGCTTCGTTTGCGCGGCTGAACAAATTCAAAGTCAAATGTTGACTTCAAGCTTCACCGGAGCAAATCCAAAAAATTGCCAAAAGCACGATCAAGGTGATACGTCATGAAACCTGAATATAATCTTTCAAAAATGAAGTCGCGCAAGAATCCGTATGCCTCCAAATTAAAGAGGCCGGTTACCATGCGCCTGAGCGAAGATGTCATCGGGTACTTCAAAAGCATGGCAGAAGAAGCAGGTGTTCCTTATCAAAGTCTGATCAACTTGTATCTACGGGATTGTGTCGCGCAACACCGGAAAGTTGATATCTCGTGGCAATCCAAGTCCTAGATATTTTTTCTGCTACCCCGCGCAACATGAAAGCTGTGTCACGTCTTTGCTAAAAGTTTGTGCGCATAACTTGAGCGCCTCCACCATCGTCAGGTAGGGAAACAGGCGCGCGGCCAGGTCGCGCACGCTCATGTTGGCGTGCAGTGCAAGTGCGGCTGATTGAATGATTTCTCCGGCCTCAGGAGCAACGATTTGTGCGCCCAGAAGTTTCCCGCTGTAGGCTGCTGCCACCAGTTTCACGAAACCGCGCGTATCGAAATTGGCGAGTGCGCGCGGCACGTGTTCCAGTGACAAAGTGCGTGTGTCGACTTTTATGCCTAGCGCCCGGGCGCGTGCCTCGCTGAGTCCAACCGTTGCGACTTGCGGGTCGGTAAATACCACAGCAGGTACTACATTTAGATCGAGTCGTTCATCGCCGCCGAGCATATTGGCAGCAGCGCGCGTGCCTGCGGCGGCGGCCACGTATGCAAACGCCGGTCCCGCTGTGCAGTCGCCTGCGGCGTAAATATTCTTTGTCGAAGTGCGCAGATGATCATCGACTACGATTGCGCCGCGCGCGTCAGTTTGAATTCCGGCCTGCGCCAAATTGAGCTCCACCGTGTTCGGGTTGCGTCCGGTCGCGATAAGCAATTGGTCGGCGGTAATCTTTTCGTCATCGACCTCGAGTGTGTAACGCGCTGGTGCATAGGCAACGCGACGGAGTGTGCGATGAGCGAGCACACGCATGCCGTCATCGACAAGAATGCGTTGCAAGGTTTCTCCGATCAGCGGGTCCTCTTTCGCCAGCAAGGTTGAGCGCGCGACTAACGTCACGCGGCTGCCCAGACGCAGAAACGCCTGCGCCAATTCCAACGCAACAATCGAGCCTCCGTATACAACTAGATGTTCAGGCAACGTTTCGGCGACCAATGCTTCGGTGGACGTCCAGTACGGCGCGTTGCGCAGACCGGGAATGTCCGGAATAAACGGAGTAGCACCGGTGGCAACTAGTGCGCGGTCGAAGCTGATTTCTTGCGCTGCGCCGTCAGTCTCGACAATTGTTAGCGTGCGCGGATCTTTGAAGTGCGCCTGACCGCGACGCACGGTGATGTTCGAATGGCTGTCGAGAACCGCTTCGTATTTGGCATGGCGCAGTTCAGTGACGCGTTGTTGCTGCTGTTGGAGCAACAACGTGCGATTCACCGTGGGTCGGTGCGCGGAAATTCCGGCATCGAACGGGCTATGTGTGCGCAAGTGCGCGATGTGCGCGGCGCGGATAAAAATCTTCGACGGCACGCAGCCAACATTGACGCAGGTGCCGCCAAGTGTGCCGCGTTCAATCAGCGTGACGCGCGCGCCGCCGGTGGCTGCGCGCAACGCTGCCGCCGACGCGGCGGCGCCGCTGCCAATAATGACAACATGCGGACTCACGGTGCTGCGCTGCCACTTAACGTTGACGGGTAACCCGCCTCAAACGTTGCATTCAATAAGGTGTTGAGCTGCGCCTTGCTGTCGTCGAACGTCACCACCGCCTGTTTACGTTCCAGCGACACGTTGACTTTGGAAACGCCAGCCACTTTGTTCAAGGCTTTTTTCACTGTAATGGGGCAGGCGGCGCAGGTCATGTCCGCTACATCCAGAGTGATGGTTTTTTCGGCTGCTGTAGCGCACAGGGTCGTGAATAACAGCCCCAGTGCAGCGAGTGAATAAAATTTCATAACATGGCTCCTTTAATAGAACAACGGGGCGAACAGCGGAAACGCAAGCAGTGCAGCGATCAATACAGCGACCACGACAAACAGAATTTTGTAGCGACGATTAACCCGTGGCAGTGCGCATGCGGCAGCGGGGGCGCAGGCGCTGGCAGGTCGCCAGATTTTGCGTAAAGCTAAAAACATAAACACCACCGTGAGGCCGATGAATAGCGGTCGCCACGGCTCGAATACGCGCAGATTGCTCACCCATGCGCCGCCGACGCCGAGCGTCACCAGCACCAATGGCCCCACGCAACACAGTGACGCGGCGATGGCCGCCAACGTGCCTGCAAACAACGAGCTTTTCACCGCTGCATCTGATGGCATGTCGTTCTCCTTTGTGGGTAGTGCGACTACCATACGTCCGTAGCCAAGTACGGACTCAAAAGGCAAACATGAGTACAGGGTTGACTGTTCCTGCTGCGGCGCGAGCAAACGGAATGACCATCGGGGTGTTGGCCAAGGCGGTTGGCATCGGTGTGGAAACCATCCGCTACTATCAGCGCATCGGAATAATGTCGATACCTGAGCGCAGCTACGGCAGTGTGCGGCGCTATGCTCACAGCAGCATTGAACGCCTGCATTTCATAAAACGCGCACAACAGTTGGGATTTACGCTGGAGGAAGTCGCGCATCTGCTGCATCTGGAAGACGGCACGCATTGCACTGAGGCGCGCGAACTTGCCGCACATAAGCTCGTGGCGGTGGATCAAAAGCTCAACGATCTGCATTCAATGCGCGAGGTGCTCGCCAAGTTGATCGCTGCTTGCGGCAACCGGCGCGGTACGAAGCAGAGTTGCCCTTTGATTGAATCGTTGACTAAAAAAGTTGGAGCTTGACATATGACAACCCTTGGCAAGCACTACTCGGCCCCCGGTACGCCGCCGGGCGAATTGACCTCACATCCAGAACCTGCTGCTCCGCCGCAACTGCATTTGGTTGAATACAGCGAAACCTTCTGGTTGGAGAGCGACCATGCCAGCGTAGCGGAGTGTGCGGACTTTATCGCGGCCCCCACTCAAACGTGGATCCATGTGCAAGGCGCCGCGAGTCCCGAGGTCTTGCGTGAATTGGGCGCGGCATTTGGAATACACCCCTTGGCGCTGGAAGACGTTTTGCACAGTGGTCAGCGTCCTAAGCTGGAAAGTTACGGCAGCACTTTATTTGTGGTGTTGAGCTGGCCACGCTGGCGCGAGGGGCGCGCCGTAACGGAACAGGTGAGTTTGTTTTTCGATGAGCGCGTTCTGGTGAGTTTTTACGCTGGTGAGTCTGATCCCTTTGAGCCGGTGCGCAAACGGTTGCGTAATGGAACGGGGAGCGAGCGCACGCATGCGTCGGACGTTCTGTTGTATGCATTGATTGATCTGGTGATCGATCAAGGTTTCCCCATTCTCGATGAATGCGCTGCATGGATTGAACGGCTGGACGAGCAGTTGATGGACAAATCCAGTGTGGACGTGCTGCGCGAACTCCACCAATTACGCCGCGACGTAGTATTGTTGCGACGCGCATTGTGGCCGCAGCGCGATATTGTCAACAACCTGCTGCGCGATGGACATCCACTGATTCATGCCGACACCCGTCTATATCTGCGCGACTGCTATGACCACGCGGTGCAGGTAATCGAAATATTAGAGACGTTCCGCGAAACCACAGCCAGCCTGATGGAGCTGTATGTGTCCAGCGCCAGCAACAAACTGAACGAAGCGATACGCGTGTTGACTATTATTGCGACCTTATTCATACCGCCCACGTTTGTGGTCGGTGTGTATGGGATGAATTTTGATCACATGCCGGAATTGCATTGGCAATATGGCTACCTGGTAGTTTGGGTAGTGATTGCCGCCATGGTCGGCGGGTTGTTGTACTACTTCAAACGCAACGACTGGATGTAGTGTCACATGAATACAACGGATACATCGGCCTCACCCGCTCGTTCACGCTTTTTCATTTGGGTTACCGTCGTAACCTTTTTGGTGCTGGGCAGTGCCGGGTTGTTTGTTTACATCGCCATTGTCCGTTCCACCGGGAGTGCTGCACCGCTTTCCGGCCCGGCTCCCGACGTGGTGAGCGACACCTGGCTGAATGCCAACCCTGGAAAAATGTCCACGCTGCGCGGCAAAGTGGTGCTGGTCGAGTTCTGGACCTTGAGTTGCGGAAATTGTCGCAACCTGGAACCGTACGTCAAGCAGTGGAGTGAACAGTACCGGAATCAAGGCCTGGAAGTGATTTCAGTGCATGCTCCTGAATTCAATCACGAACGTGAATTGAACAGCGTGCGCGCCCGCGTCGAGCAGTCAGACATTCACTATCCCGTCGCCATCGACAACGATTACACCAACTGGAACCGCTATCGCAATCAGGTCTGGCCCGCGCTCTATCTGATCGACAAACGCGGCATGCTGCGCCACCGAAAAATCGG
>JANMQQ010000106.1:0-5772 GCA_031370545.1 Gammaproteobacteria bacterium | reverse complement strand
TTGATGTCAACACCGCGTCCGCCGCGTTGCTCGCCAACATCGCCGGATTGAATACCACGCTGGCGCAAAATATTGTCGAGCACCGCGACCAGAACGGCGTCTTCAAAAACCGCAAAGCCTTGCTCAAGGTGGCCCGCCTCGGTCCCAAGGCGTTCGAACAGGCGGCGGGATTTCTACGCGTGATGAACGGCGACAACCCACTCGATGCCTCGGCCGTGCACCCCGAGGCTTATCCCGTGGTGCAACGCATCGCCGAATCTTCGAGTCGTGATGTACGCGAGCTGATCGGCGACAGCGCCTTTCTCAAAAAACTCGAACCGAAAAATTTCATCGACGAGAAATTCGGCGAACCGACCGTGCGCGACATCATCGCCGAGCTCGACAAGCCAGGCCGCGATCCGCGCCCCGAGTTCACCACCGCCACGTTTAAAGAAGGCGTGGAAGCACTCAAAGACCTAACGTCGGGAATGCAGTTGGAAGGCGTCGTCACCAACGTCACGGCGTTCGGCGCGTTCGTCGACATCGGCGTGCATCAGGATGGCCTTGTGCATATCTCCGAACTCGCCGACAAATTTGTCAGCGACCCGCGTGAAGTCGTCAAGGCCGGCGACGTCGTTAAAGTGCGCGTGCTTGACGTCGACCTGAAACGCAATCGCGTCGCGCTCACCATGAAAAAACACAGCGACGGTGGCGAGCGGATTAAAGAGGAACGCGCGGCCAGACCCCAACCTGACAACAAGCGGCACGCCATGCCAAAGCCGAAAGAACCGGCCAAGCCGGAGTCCGCGATGGCCGCAGCATTTGCGAATTTGAAATTGAAGCGGTAAAGCGCAGATGAGCAATAGCGGCGCGCGCGGAAATACGAAGTGGACTATTCCCGATGCAACACGTCATCAATGACTTTGCGTTTTAAATGCGGCGCGAACAATTCGATGAACGCGTACATGTAGCCGCGCAGATATTTGCCGCGATGTAAGCCGATGTGGGTGGTGTTGGAGGCAAATAGATGACTGGCGTCGAGGCTGCGCAGGTTGCTGTCACGTTTAGGATCGAAGGCCATTTTGGCCAGGATGCCGATGCCCAGACCGAGTTCGACATAGGTTTTGATCACGTCTGAATCCATCGCGGTGAGGGCCATGTTGGTCAGCAGGTTTTTGTCGGTGAACGCCTTGCTGATCAGCGAGCGGCCTGAGAACGAGTAATCGTAGGTGATTAACGGAAACTCCACCAGACGTTCAAGGGTCAGCTCTTGATCTTTAAGCAGCGGATGATCGGGTGGTGTCACCACACAAAAATCCCAATTGTTGCACGCCAGGGTCACCAGCGATTTGTGCATGTGCGCGGTCTCGCTGGCGATGGCAAGATCGGCCACACCGGACATCACCATGTCGGAAATTTGCTCCGGGTTGCCTTGATGGATGCGCAAGCGCACGTCGGGATAATGTTCCTTGAATGCCTTGATCGCATGCGGCAGCGCGTACTGTGCCTGCGTGTGCGTGGTCGCGAGCGAGAACAATCCCTGGTCTTCCTTGGTAAATTCATTGCCGATCTGCTTGATGTATTCAATTTCGCGCAACACTGCTTCGGCGCGTTCAATAATAACCTTGCCGGGCTGCGTCACAGCGACAAAGCGCTTGCCGTTGCGCTCGAAGATTTTGACTTTTAATTCTTGTTCGAGCAGGCGGATCTGGGTGCTGATCCCGGGTTGCGCGGTGTGCAGCAACTCCGCCACGGCCGATACGTTCAGCCCGCGCCGTGCCACTTCGCAGATGTATTGCAGTTGTCTTAATTTCATAGCTTGATCTCGATATTCATGTCGGCGCGGCGCAGCTTCGTCAACCGAGGCGCCGTGACTCAACATGGGGTCAGATCATGTATCGACAGTTTGCAGAAAGTATTAAGCCGTGAGGGAACCCGGCCATGCTGGCCGCATTTGCGGGCTGGAAGCCCGCGCTCCCGGTTACTGCGTGATGCACTCCCGAATCTTCTCCGCCAGTTGCGTGCGGCGTTGCTGATCGTCGAGAGGCTGGTTGCGGTCATCGGTGATGTAAAAAATATCTTCGACGCGTTCGCCGAGGGTGGCGATCTTGGCATTTTTCAGGCGCACGTTGCATTGGATCAAGGCTTGACTGATCTTCGCGAGCAAGCCGGGCCGGTCGGTGGTGATGACTTCCATCACCGTGCGGCTATGCGCCGGGTCGTCGCTAAAACTGATTTGGGTCGGAATGGTGAACTGTTTGAGCTGGCGCGGTACGTGCCGTTTTGCGGCCTGCATCGAGGCGCCATGTTTCGACAAAGCGCGACTCACCGTTTCGACTATTTCGCGCAGACGTGCGGGATTGTTGATCGGTGCGCCGGTTTCCTCCAGCACCGTGTAGGTGTCGAGCGTGTAGCGATCATGCGTGGCGATCATGCGCGCGTCGACGATGTTCAGGCCGAGTTGATCCAGTGCATGAGTGATGGTCGCAAACAAAAAATCGCGGTCCTGGGTATGGATAAAAACCGCCGTGCCACCGCGTCCGTCCAGCCCCTGCGATTGAATCAACACCAGCGGTTTGCTGCGGTCCTTGTGCTGCAACATAGCCTGGGTGTGCCAGGCCACGCGATCGGCGGAATAGCGTTGAAAGTAGTCGTCGCCGAAGGTATTCCACAAAGGTTCGATAATGTCTTGCTGCGCACCCAGAGCGTGTAACAGGCGCAGCGCCTCTGCACGTGTTTCACGCACAATTTCGGTTTGGTCGAGCACGTTGTCCAGCCCGCGCCGGAACGCGCGCGAGGTGGCGAGGTAGAGCTCCCACAGCAGTGAGTCTTTCCAGGAATTCCAAAGGGTCGGATTGGTCGCACGGATATCGGCCACCGTGAGCAGGTACAAATAGTCGAGCGTGGTTTGATTGCCCACCACGACGGCGAAATCGTTCACCACTTTCGCATCACTGATGTCCTTGCGCTGCGCAGTGCTTGACATTAATAAATGGTGCTTCACCAACCACACCAGCAGGCGCGTGTCGAATTCACTCAAGCCGTGCCCATGGGCGAAGCTGCGCGCTTCATCGCCGCCCAGCTCGGAATGATCGCCGCCGCGACCTTTGGCGATGTCGTGGAACAGTCCGGCCAGGTACAGTACTTCAGGTTTGGGGATGCGCTGAATGAGTTCGCTGCACATCGGCAATTCATGTGCGAATTCCGGCACCGTCATGCGGCGCATGTTGCGCACCACGAACAAGGTGTGTTCATCGACGGTGTAATGGTGAAACAGATCGTGTTGCATTTGCCCGACGATGTGACCGAACGCCGGCAAATACGCTGCGAGCACGCCGTAGCGATTCATGCGCCGCAGCTCGTGAGTCACGCCGTGCGGTTGGCGCAGCAATTCCATGAACAGGCTGCGTGCGCGCAAATCGTTGCGAAACGTGTCGTCAATCAAGTTGCGGTGACTGCGCACCAGACGAATGGTTTGAGCGCGTACACCTTTGATTTCCTGGTGCTGCGCCAGCAACAAAAACATTTCCAGCAAGGCGAACGGATAGCGTTTAAAAATCCCCTGGTGCACGACTTCGATAAAACCGTTACGTGCCTGAAAGCGATTGTTAATCTGCGTGGGCATGGCGGACGCATTGCCCAGAATCGCTTCGTCAAACAGTTGCAGCAACATTTCGTTGAGCCGGTTGAGCTCCATCACCGTGCGGTAGTAGCGCTTCATGAACGCTTCAACGGCAAGACGTGACCCCTCTTCGTTGTAGCCGAAATGTTTGGCGAGCGTGCGCTGGTGATCGAACGACAGGCGATCCTCGCGCCGCCCGGCCAGCGTGTGCAACCCAAAGCGCACGTTCCACAGAAATTTCTGGCCGTCGTTCAGCGCGGTGTATTCGTCCTCGCTCAGAAATCCGTGCGCGACCAGCGCATGTAAAGTACTGGCACCGAAGTGGCGTTTGGCAACCCAGCCGATCATCTGGATATCGCGCAGACCACCCGGGCCTTCCTTGATATTGGGTTCGAGATTGTACGAAGTGTCGTGAAATTTATGGTGGCGGGCGATTTGTTCGGCAAGTTTCGCAGCGAAGAAATCCTTGCTCGGCCACACCTGATCCGGTCCCACCGCGTAGAGCATCTGTTCATAGATCGCGTGCGGCCCGCACAGCAGGCGCGACTCCATCAGATTGGTCGCGGTGGTCACATCGGCGCGCGCTTCCTGCACGCACTCGGTAACGCTGCGCACGCTGTGGCCGATCTGCAAACCGATGTCCCACAGCAGCGTGACAAACTGTTCCAGGCTGCTGCGGATCGCGTCATCGACGTACTCCGGCACCAGCACCGAAATGTCAATATCGGAGTGCGGATGCAACTCGCCGCGCCCATAACCGCCGACCGCGATCAGCGCGCACTGCGGCGAGGTTACCGAACGTGCGAAGGCGCGCGTCAGCAGCTGGTCGATCAGCCAGGCGCGTGCGTAGACCAAAGGTTCCGCGTCGCTACCTTTTTCGAAACGGCTTTGCAATACCTGCTGCCCGGCCTGCAACGCGTGGCGGAACACACCCAGAACATTCGGCGTGCTGGCCAATGCGCGTGCAAAGGCGGCGGCATCGAAGATGGCGGGATCGGTCATGCAGATAGGTCTGTCGTTGGGTAAGGCTTGCCGACTATAACGTGTGACCCGGTGTGGCGCACCCACCTCAGCCGTGCAACGCCGTCGGGGTGTGAGCTGCGCAGATTTGGTCTAGAGTTATCGAACGTTCGCTTCATGTTGGGTTCACGAGTCTTGCTCGATCTGTTTAAAACCCTCGCCACCCGCTTTCAGCTCAGCTACGGTTTTTATGATGCACTGAGCAGCGGCTACACGCGCCATGATTTGCGCGCCGATGTGATGGCCGGTCTGACGGTGGGCATCGTTGCCGTGCCGTTGGCGATGGCGTTGGCGATCGCCAGCGGCGTACCACCGCAATACGGTCTGTACACGTCCATCGTCGCCGGCGTGCTCGTCGCGTTCTTCGGCGGCTCGCGCTTTAGCGTATCCGGTCCCACGGCGGCCTTTGTCGTGATCCTGCATCCGATTGCGGCCAAATACGGGGTAGGGGGCTTGCTGGTCTCGACCATGATGGCGGGCTTTATCCTGCTGTTCATGGGCATCGCGCGCGTGGGCCGCTTGATCGAATTTATTCCGTATCCGGTGACCACGGGTTTTACCGCCGGTATCGCGGTGGTGATCGCGTCGCTTCAGCTTAAGGATTTTTTTGGCCTGACGCTGCCCGCAAGCGGCGAACACTTCCTCGACAAGCTCGCCGTGATCATCACGCATCTGCATACCTTCAGTGCGGCGGATCTGGGCATCGGAGTGCTGACCTTGACTGTTCTGGTCGGGTGGGCGCGCTGCAAAAGCGTAATTCCGCCCCATTTGGTCGCGGTCACCGTGGGTACGCTGTGCGCACTGCTGCTGGCGCGATTTGTCGACGGCTTCGAGGTGGCGACCATCGCCTCACGATTTTCCTGGACGCTGGGCGGTGAAACCGGGCGTGGTATTCCTCCGCTGCCGCCGTTGCCGGGACTGCCATGGCATTTCCCCGGGCCCGACGGCGCGCCGATGACGCTTAACTTTCGTGAGATTCGTGAATTGTTTCCGTCGGCGGTGGCGATTGCGCTACTCGGCGCGATTGAATCACTGCTGTGCGCGGTGGTTGCAGACGGCATGGCCGGAACCAAACATGACCCCAATTCGGAATTGATCGGGCAAGGTATCGGCAACATTGTCGTGCCGTTTTTCGGCGGCATTGCCGCCAC
>JANMQQ010000085.1:0-3140 GCA_031370545.1 Gammaproteobacteria bacterium | reverse complement strand
GGCACAGCAAGCTCTGCGCGATGGTGGGGAGAACTACGTCGTCGTGGATTTTGCGCCGTACGGTTACGACGAACGACAGTTCTGTTCACCGGGTATCAACCTGCCGGTGGCACGCCTGACGCGCACGCCCAACGGCGAATACCCGGAATACCACACCTCCGCAGACGACTTGCAATTCGTAAAGCGCGAACAACTTGCCGCGTCATTTCGGATGTGCGCGGCGATTGTTGACATTTTAGAGAAGGACCGTCGTTACATGAACACCCAGCCCAAATGCGAACCGCAACTCGGCAAGCGCGGCCTATACCGGAAAACCGGTGGGCAAAAGGACATCGGCGCGCGCGAGCACGCGTTGTTGTGGGTGCTGAATCTGTCGGACGGGGAACATTCGTTACTGGACATTGCGCAGCGCGCGGCACTGCCTTTTGAACGCGTGTCCGCGGCGGCCGACGATCTGCTGGCGTGCGGCTTGCTGCAAGAAATTCACTGACGTGGGAGTTCAAAAATGAAAGTCGTCTTGTTTTGCGGTGGCATGGGCACGCGGCTTCGGGAGCATTCCGATACGATCCCCAAATCTTTAGTCAACATCGGCTACCGCCCGATCATCTGGCATTTGATGAAGTACTACGCACACTACGGCCACAAGGATTTCATCTTGTGTCTGGGTTATCGCGGCGACCTCATCAAGGATTTCTTCCTGCATTACAACGAGTGTCTGTCGAACGACTTTGTGTTGTCGAACGGCGGCAAGATCGAGCTGCAAAACAGCGACATCCAGGATTGGCGCATCACGTTCGCGGACACCGGAGCGAATTCAAACATTGGTCAGCGCCTGAAGGCGGTGGAAAAATATCTGCATGGCGAGGAGGTGTTCCTGGCGAACTACAGTGACGGCTTGTCGGACTTGCCATTGCCTGCGTATCTGGAAAACTTTTTCGCCAAGAAGGTCATCGCAAGTTTTGTCGGCGTGCGGCTGTCGCAGAGTTTTCACGGTGTGACGGCAGGCGAGGACGGCTTCGTGCGTGACATCGGGCCGGTCCACGCCTCTGACTTCTGGATCAACGGCGGCTTTTTTGCGCTGCGCAAAGAGATCTTCGAATACCTACGTGACGGCGATGAACTGGTCGAGGCGCCGTTCCAGCGGTTAATCCAGGAACGTAAGCTCGTCAGTTACAAATACGAAGGATTCTGGGCGGCAATGGATACGTTCAAGGACAAAAAAATGTTCGACACCCTGTATGAAAACGGCGAAACGCCGTGGGCGGTATGGCACTAACGCCGATCTAGCCATGTTGCAACTCAGCCCGTTAACGGGCCATCTGAAAACCGTTTTGTGCCTGGGCGCGCACTGCGACGATATTGAAATCGGTTGCGGCGCGACGCTGTTGCGCCTGGCGCAGGAACATCCGCAGCTGCGATTTTATTGGGTGGTTTTGAGTTCCAACGCGGTGCGCGCGCAGGAAGCGCGCCGCAGCGCAGAATTGTTTTTGCACGGTGTCGCCGACCGGACGGTGGTGATCAAGGAGTTTCGCAACGGCTATTTTCCTTATGTCGGCGCGCAGTTGAAAGATTACTTTGAAGAGTTAAAGGCAATGGTCGATCCGGATCTGGTATTGACACATTATGGTCAAGACCTGCACCAGGATCATCGCATCACAGCGGAACTAACCTGGAACACGTTCCGTGATCACTTCATTCTGGAATACGAGATTCCCAAATACGATGGCGGTTTGGGTGCGCCCAATTTCTTCGTGCCGGTGACGGCCGAGCAGCGCGACGCGAAGGTGCGCCACCTGCTCGACTGTTTCGGTAGCGAAGCGAATAAGGCCTGGTTTACGCCGGAAACCTTCCTTGCGCTGATGCGGTTACGTGGCGTGGAGTGCAATGCGCCCAGCGGCTACGCCGAAGCGTTCTACTGTCGCAAGACGGTGATGAGGATGGCATGACGCCGACGACGGATTTCCTGGTGGTCGGCGGCGGCGTGATCGGGCTGAATCTGGCGCTGCAAGCGCGGCGTCGCTACCCCGACGCCCGCGTCACGCTGATCGAGAAAGAGCCCGATTGCGGACTGCACGCCAGTGGACGCAACAGCGGCGTGTTGCATGCGGGGTTTTACTATAGCGCCGACACCCTGAAGGCAAAATTTTGCCGCGACGGCAATCGCGCGCTGACGCAATATTGCGAAGCGCGCGGCATCCCGTTGAACCGTTGCGGCAAGCTGGTGGTGGCCAGAAACGCTGACGAACTTGCGACCTTGCGGGTGTTGCTGGAACGCGGTCGAGCAAACGGTGTTGAGGTGCATGAGCTTGACTTTAAGCAGGCGCAAGAGATCGAGCCGCGGATAAAAACTTACCAGCGGGCGTTATTCTCGCCCGCGACCTCGTCCGTTGATCCAAAAGCGGTCATCGCCGCATTGTTAAATGACGCACGTGCGGCGGGCATCGGACTTGCAACTGCAACTGCCTACGTTGGGCGCGAAGGCGATGTCGTGCGCACCAGCACCGGGCGTATCGCCGCCGGTTACGTGATCAACGCGGCGGGTTTGTATGCCGACAAGATTGCGCGCGACTACGGTTTTTCACGCGATTTCCGCATTATTCCGTTCAAGGGTTTGTACTTGTACAGCAACGAAACTCCGGGCACGCTGCGCAGCCATATTTATCCGGTGCCGGACTTGCGCAACCCGTTTCTGGGCGTGCATTTCACCATCAACGCGCAGGGCACCGCCAAGCTCGGGCCTACTGCAATCCCGGCGTTTTGGCGTGAGCACTACCACGGGCTGGGTAATTTCAAGGCCGGTGAGATGCTGGAAATCGTGCTGCGCGAAGCGGGTTTATTCCTGCGCAACGATTTTGATTTTCGGCGGCTGGCGCGCGCAGAACTGGCCAAGTATTCCAAGACGCGGATGGTACAGCTGGCGACGGAACTTGCTACCGGCGTGCAGCGTGCGCATTACACCCGGTGGGGTGTGCCGGGAATCCGCGCACAACTGTTGGATCTGAAAAAACGCAAACTTGAAATGGACTTCCGTTACGAAGGCGACGCGCAATCTTTTCACGTGCTAAATGCGGTATCCCCGGCCTTCACCTGTGCCATGCCGTTCACCGCTTATTTATTCGACCACATCGACGCGTTGATCG
>JANMQQ010000065.1:0-3324 GCA_031370545.1 Gammaproteobacteria bacterium | reverse complement strand
AACGGCGAGCGCGGTGCGTGCTGTGCAGCGCGCTGCGTGTATTTCAGCGCGCGTTCCAACTCGCCTCGCTCAGCGTACAGCGCACCCAGCAAATAGTTACCGTCCACATCGTCAGGCGTATCGCGCAGAATTTTTTTGTACAGCTCTTCCGCGCCGCGCACATCTCCACTTTGATGTTTGTGCAGCGCTTTTTTTAGCAGTTTATTCAAAAGTTATTCCTGTTCAGAAACCAGCGAGTACACGGCAGCAGCATGCGAACGGCCATGCAGAACCAGGCGATTGCGCGCTAAGCACTCGAAGCTGGCGCCGATTTTTTGTGCGACACGCTGGCTGGGCAGATTACCCTGCACCACCACGATTTCGATGCGCGCCAATTTTAATTCGCGGAATCCAAAATCCACTAGCGCGCGTGATGCACGCGAGGCAATGCCTTGCCCTTGCCTGGACTCACGCACCCAATAGCCGAGGTTACAGAAATTATGCCCGCGATTGAATTGATTGAGCCCGACGCCACCGAGCAATTCGGTTCCATCTGACGTAAATATACCCAGCTCTAAATCGGCATTTTCTTGCAGACTCTTGTCGGTTTGCGCAAACCAGGTTTCAGCATCGGTGCTTGAATAACCGACGTGATACCAGCTCATCCAGCGACCCACGGTCGCATGCGATTCGCGCACCGCTTCGACAAACGCGGATACATCGCGCGTCTCATACGGACGCAGGCATAGATCGTCTACAGAGAGCGGTTCCATCGCAACTTCTCCTGGCGTCACAACGTGACTTTTAATTTTCTTCCGCCAGTAATCGTAAACTGCTCACGCTCATAAAAGCGCAGCGCATTATCAAACTGGGGTAGCGGCGGCGTCGTTACTTCAAGTCGCCGCCATTTCCTTTCAGCGCCAAACGCCTTGGCCTTGTTGATCAACATGCGGCCTACACCCATGGAACGGTACTCGGGACGCACATAAAACTCCGGTATCGTGCCGAACGCCCCCTCGGCATATAAGGCATAACTTTCATACAGTGCGATAAAACCAAGCACTTGGCCATCCTTGCCAGCGCATGCGACGAACGCAACATATTTTCCGGTTTCGAGAAATTCGCGCAGCCGGTTCGTGGTTTCGATAAGGCTGTAGTTAAAGGCAGGCACGCCAATAACGCGCATTATTTCTGTCAGCAAGTCGCCAACCAGTACAGCAATTGCAGGAGCCTCATCAGACGTTGCACGTTGGATAAAAGTGTTCGGCTGCATATCGAAGCTCAATCCGTTAGCTCCACGCGCGCCTGAGCAAATTCAACTACCGCTTTCAAAACCAGCGGAAAATCATTGCGCAACGAGCATGCGCCAATCAACGAACGCACATGCACCCCGCGCTGTTGCACGGCATCGGTGTAATTCGCGGCCGGTGCGCTCACCACCGGCAGAGCAATATTGAGTTCTCGAAGCTGCTGTTCCGCGCTCATAACTATTTACCCGAGTATCTTTTGCCACCAGCGTTTGCGCTGTGCGGCCAGCGGACCCTGGAGTTGTAAATCCACGGGCGCAAGTTTTGACATTACCCAGCCCGGCAACGGCGGGTTGTTGCTGTAGCCGCAGGAAACACCCAGGTTGTGCGGGTCGTAGATTTTTACGAAGCGCGGTTGCACGCTGTCGTCCGCGTACACCACACCGCAATAATCTTCTTTGTGATCACGACGCAGCAGCGCATCAATCTCAGTGATGAAATGCTCAACCTGCTGCGCATTGGATGACTCGGTGGGTGGCGGTTCACCGACCGCGTACAGATACCACAAACCGTCGGCGTCTTTGCGCAACGCATCCCATAAATTGTCAAGCTCAGTCCAACGCAGCATACCAACGAACGAGCCGTTGAACGCGGTTAGAAACTCGTTGGGAATTTCAGCGGCGTGCGACACGGCGATAGTTCGCGTCAAAGCGAGCTGTTCCACAGAATCTGCTTGAGTAAGGTATTGGTGGACGCCAACCGCTGCGCAAGCAACAAGGCGATTTTGCGCATAATGTCAAAACCTGCTTTAGGCTGTTGCTCGAGATAGTGCATAAAGACGTTTCCGTCGATCCGGATCGCCTCAACTTCGCCACGGCAACGCACGGTGGCGGTACGTTTGCGGCGCGTGATCCAGCTGATCTCACCAAAGATTTCCAGATCCTGCTTGGAAATGGCAACATCGCTGCTGACTGAAGCCGAGCTGCTCGAAATCACTTCTACCGCCCCGGTGCACAGCACAAACACGTCAAAGTTTTCCGTCTCGTTTTCATGAATCAGCACCTCGCCGTCGTTGAGCAGCAAACGCGTGCTGAACTTGGCGATTTCCTGCAGCGCGGTGTATTCCATATCTTTGAACAAATAGGTATTGAGCAGCTCGTTGATCATTGCGATTTCGCCGTTAAAAATATGCAGTGGAAAAAGCATAGCATCTGCACCAAAAAAAACCTTAAGCTCGCCGTGATCGCGCGCGCGAACTTTTGTTCAGCACGCGTGATCCAACGTATTCAGACCTCCCGCTTCTGGCGTACATGAAATGAACAAAGCTTTGCTCCTCGGCGTCACCACCCTGATCGCAGGCGTTGCATTGGGCATGGGGGTGCAAGTGTTGTTACGCGACGATCCACCTGCGGCGACCTCGCGCGCTGAGACCGCCCCCATACCCATTCCGACCGCCATCGAAGCCACGCCCAGCATTGATTCACGCAACGCGCCTGAAGCGCTGCAAAAAGAAATCGCTGCACGTCAGCAGCTGGCCCAAACCGTGGCGCGACTTGAAAAAGAATTACATGAAATTAGAACCCAGATGAGCCCTCGGGTGGCCGCGAGCGCAGCTCCAGCCGCAGCAGCCTCCGCCGCTACGCCAGATCCGCAAGACACTCCTCACACCAACGAGCTGGCGATTGACGACGACGCGCTGCGCAGCGCAGGCCTAAGCACGGCGGCTGTGAAACAAACCCGTGAGCGCTTTGAGCAACTGGAAATGGATCGGCTGTTTCTGCGCGACCGCGCGATCCGCGAAGGCTGGATGGGTACGGCGCGCTATTCAAACGAAGTCGAAAAGCTTGAGGGGCGCAAGCAAGACATTAACAACTCGCTGGGCGATGAGGGTTATGACGCCTATCTGTACGCCACCAACCAGTCCAATCGCGTCGTGATCCGTGACATGTTGCAAGGCTCACCAGCGCGAACCGCCGGGCTGCTCCCCGGCGACGTGGTGCTACGCTATGACAGCAAACGCATGTTCGCCACGCGTGATCTGCAAAATGCGACCGCCAGCGGGCGCGGCGGTGAATCCATCCCGGTCGAAATCGTGCGC
>JANMQQ010000025.1:0-2888 GCA_031370545.1 Gammaproteobacteria bacterium | reverse complement strand
GGCAGCACCGATCTGATCGTGTTTCATGTCGACAACGCGCCCAACGATCAAAACCAAGCATTCTTCCGCATCGGCAAGAACCTCGACGCCAATGGCGTCGCCAATAGCTGGAGCGATTGGTTCGGCGTGCCACATTGGTTTTCATGGGAGAACCAAGGCGGCGGCATTGCGGTGGCGACGCTCAACGGCAAGCCGAAGTTGTTCGCGATGATGGTGGACAATCCGCCGCAACAAAATGCCGGCTTCTATCAGGTGCTCGACCTGCAACATGACCCGGTGCAATACGGTCGCTGGGATGTGCAGGGCTTTCATTCCGATGTACTCGCCGTGCATAGCGCGGTCTTGCCCAAGGGGAAGGTGTTGTTCTTTGCCGGTTCCGGCAGCAGCCGCAAACGCTTTGAGAACCCCGACTTCGGCAACGAAGCCAAAGATGTCTACCTCAGCGCCGTGTGGGACCCCACCGCACCCACGGCGAACAAGGCCAACTTTTTTGAACCCAAGACGCTGCGTACGGCGCACGGTAAGCCCTTCGATTTTTTCTGCGCCGGACATGAATTCTTGCCCGACGGCCGTTTGCTGGTCGCGGGCGGCACCTTATTGTACACGGACAACCCGCTGTTTCTCGGCCGCAACGATTGCGTAATCTTCGATCCCGCCACGCAAACATGGTCGTTTACCGCGAGCATGGCGCATGGCCGCTGGTACCCAACCCTGATTTCCCTTGCCGACGGCCGCGTGCTGGCTG
This sequence comes from Gammaproteobacteria bacterium, assembly GCA_031370545.1. Lineage (GTDB taxonomy): Bacteria > Pseudomonadota > Gammaproteobacteria > SG8-11 > SG8-11 > UBA6921. Next base: position 2,143 of record JANMQQ010000025.1, on the reverse strand, counting down.
CAAGCGGCCTGACTGAAGCCGGCAATGCGTTGAATGAAACGCTGGAGATTTTTTCACCCGCCAACAACACCTGGCAACTGCAACACATCGTCGGTAATGCAAATCATTTTCAGGGCCTGCCGCTGTACGCGCATTTATTTCTGCTCAAAGACGGCCGCGTGTTTTTTTCCGGCGGTCGCATGGACGATGCGCGGCCCACGGCGCCTTGCATCATCAATCTTGCGCCCAATCCGGCGCAGACGCATCCAGTGCCGGATTTACTGGAACCGGATTTTCGCAATCAGTCCGCCAGCGTGTTGTTGCCGCCGGCGCAGGCTCAGCGCGTCATGGTGATCGGCGGTGGGCCGCAGGGCAAACCCGATAAGCGCGATGCCACCGATAAAGTCAGCATCGTTGATTTGAATGCGCCGAATCCGGTTTACGTGGAAGGGCCCGCGCTGTGTCTGGCGCGGCTGCATTTGAATGCCGTGCTGTTGCCCGATCACACGGTGTTCGTGTCCGGTGGTTCGCTTAAACAGGAAGATGCACCGTTGGCCCGCCGCCAGGCGGAGCTCTATGATCCAATCACCAATACCTGGCGCCTGATGGCCACGGCGAGCGTGGCGCGTCTGTATCACTCGACCGCAGTATTGTTGCCCGACGGGCGGGTGGCCGCCGCCGGTGGTAACCCCGACGGTGGAAAATCCATCGCGTGGGAACCACCTGATCCCCAGGAAGAAATGCGTCTTGAAATATTCAGCCCACCCTATCTATTCAAAGGCCCACGTCCGGTCATCAACGCGGTGCCGGAGCAATGGCACTATGACCAACTCATCACCATCACCTCGCCCGCCGCCAGCAACATTCGTTGGGTGAGTCTGATCAGGCCCTGCGTGACCACGCATTCCTTCGACAGCGGTCAACGACTGGTGGATTTGGACATCGCCTCGCAAGCCGCCGGATCAATCCAGGCGCGTATCACCAACAATCCCAACCTCGCACCGCCCGGCTGGTACATGCTGTTCATCGTGAATCAACAAGGTGTGCCCTCGGTGGCGAGCTGGATTCATCTTGCGTAGCCGTGTGAGTGTTGAAAGTCCAGTGCCTCCTCCACCTTCAATCTGACGCGTGTAGTTTTGCGAGCGAGTTAAGCTGAAGTTAAGCCGGTATTGCACTTTTTAAAAAAAACCGCGACGATCCTGTACGTTTGTTAAGTTCAACCGGAGGGGGTTATGAATAAATCGCTGTTTACAGGCTTGTCGTCAATCGTATTCGGATCCATGTTAGCAAGCATGTCGGCGCAAGCGGGCGACGATCAGATCACCTTGATTCACACGGGCGACTTCCACGGACATCTGGTCGCGCGCCCTAACTTACGCAGCGACGGTACCGGTAAAAAAGAAGGCGGCTTGGCGCGCATCGCGGCGCAGATCAAGACAATTCGGGCCAGCACTCCGAACTCACTGCTGCTGCACACCGGCGACACCATTCAGGGCTCAGCCGAAGTAATGTATACACGGGGTCAGGCCATCGTGGATATCGTGAATGACTTTGGCATTGACGCTTTTGTCCCCGGCAACTGGGAATTTGTCTACGGCACTTCGCGTTTTGTGGAACTGTTCGCCGAGCCGAATCCCAAGGCACCGTGGAATGCGGTGGCCGCCAATGTCATGTACAACTTTGACGGCGCCACCATCGCGCTGCTACCGCCCTACACTATTAAGCAAGTCGGCAATCTCAAAATCGGCATTTTGGGCATGACCACCGACCGTGGCCCGCAAGTCGTCGGCTCGAATGTTACCAAAACCTTGCAGTTCCTGCGCACCGCCAAGCAGGACGGTGAGGACATGTCGCCGGTCGACAAGACCGTGCAGAAGCACGTGAAATATCTGCGCAATGTCGAAAAGGTTGACTTACTGGTTATGCTTTCGGAATTGGGATTGGCGAATAATCTACGCATCGCCGAAACGATCCCAGGCATCGACGTGGTTCTGTCTTCGGACGCGCACGAAGAATCACAGGTCGCCATCGTCGCTACCAACAAAGAAGGTGGCCAAACCATCCTCGTGGAAGAAGGCCAGGACGGCACCATGATGGGCGAGCTCAAGCTTTCTGTTGCCGGTGGCAAGATCGCAAAATGGGAATGGGTCGCGCACAACATCAC
>JANMQQ010000009.1:0-2211 GCA_031370545.1 Gammaproteobacteria bacterium | reverse complement strand
TGCGTTGAGTTCGCAAACCCGTACTCGACGACACGCCATCAGTACGTTTTGGCAAGCTGAAGTCGGCGCAACCGGATAACAACATCACGGCGCCGGTAACGTAAACGAGAGTTGATTTATACATTTGACACCCCGCTGGTAGCACGGACTTGATGCCCTAAATGGTAGCAGAGGTGTCTTGGGAAGTGGAATCGGCGTCACACTTTTATGTCGGTTGCTCTTACATCCGATGCCAAAGCAATCACCAATAATAAAAGAGCACCACACAGCCAAAAACAATTCGATAGATCGCGAACACCGTGAAATTGTGGCGTGCAACGTAGGCCAGGAACAGCTTGACCACCACCAACGCGGTTACAAATGCGGTGACGAAGCCGACGGCGAGCATGGTGAAGTCCTCGGGCCTAAGCAATCCCCAGCTCTTGTACAGGTCATAAACCGTGGCGGCCAGCATGGTCGGCATGGCGAGAAAAAAAGAAAATTCGGTCGCGGTGATGCGCGAAAGACCGGTAAGCAAGCCGCCCATGATGGTTGCTCCTGAGCGCGACACACCGGGAAACATCGCCAAGGTTTGCGCGAACCCCACCTTGAGCGCATCAGTGACGCTCATGTCGTCCATGTTGGTTACGCGATCTTTGCGCGGCAGGCGTTCAATGATCAAAATGACCACGCCGCCGACGATTAATGCGGCGGCGACGGTGAACGGGTTGAACAAGTGTTCCTTGATGTACTTGTGCAACAACAATCCAAACACGGCAGCGGGCAGGAAGGCGACGAATAATTTCAGCACGAAGCGCTGTGCTTGCGACTCGCGAAAACGCGTGGCCACGTTTAACAGCTTGTGCCGGTACAGCCATACCACGCCCAGTACCGAGCCGAGCTGGATGAAAATTTCAAACGTTTTCGCCTGCTCGCTGGTGAACTTCAGCATGTCGCCGACGATGATGAGATGCCCGGTCGAGGAGACCGGCAGAAATTCGGTGAGACCTTCAACGATGCCCAGCAAAATAGCTTCGAATAACAAAAACTCACCCATCACACGCTCCGTTCTGAATTAAAGCGCGCCATTATAGCCATGTGCGGATTACAAAACTGAACTGTCGTCGCGTTCGACGCTGATAATGGTGGTCAGGCGATGTTCCGCGCGCGCTGCAACGCTAACAGTATCGTCGAGTGCGTTGGCGGATTCGACGCACAGCATGGAGCGAAAGCCGTCATCGCCCAGGTCGCCGAGCTTCAAGGCTTTTTCACTCCATGGATTCCACACCACCGTGGAGCGGCTACCGGCTTTCGCAACATGAATACGGCGTCGCAAGCCGGGATCGTGGATCACACATTCGGCAGCCGTGTTTAAGTACACGCGGTCAGTTTCGCCGTGAATGGTGATCGGCTGCTGTTGAGTCGCGGGTGCGCCACCGGTGACCTTGTCAACATACCTACACCCCTGCAAGCCCGACACGTTGACGGACTCAATGTCGCTCACCTGAAAATAGGTATGCAGCGCTTCGCTGATTTGGATGGGCTGTGCCGATTCATTGCGTGTGACTAACTCCACGGTCAGCGTCGGCCCTACGCTCACATGTAACTGCACGCTTGCGTCATACGGCCACAGCGCGCGATGTTCCGCAGTAGGTGTGAGTTCCAACACGATGAGTGTGGCCCCATCATTCAATGCGCGGGTTTCAACAACATGCCACAACGAACTGCGCGCGATGCCGTGTGCAGGTTTTTGCGCATCAGTTGCATGCGGACCAAACCACGGCCAGCACACCGGAATACCACCGCGCACCGATTTTCCTGCGACGTAACGCGCCACCTTGCTTACATAAAGTACCGGTTCGTGACCCATCGGTTGAAAAGTCAAAACCTGCGCACCTTGCAGGCACAGCGTCGCGCGTGCGTGAAAATTATTGATCTCGGCCAGCACAAATGCGCTGGGGCCTTCCGAAAAATGCAGATGATTCGGGATGCCAAAGCGGCGATTGAGAGTGTCGATTTCCGATGAGTTCATGGTTGCTCCGGCAGGCTGCGGCGTTGTGTTGAATTGAGCGCAGCATACCGTTTTATTGATGGCGCGCTCAAACCCCAAGTGCAACATTTTTGGGAGAAAATGTTGCATGGGAAAAAACTACAAGCAATTGAGCATTGAAGAACGGACGATGATCCAAACGCAACTTTCGATGGGAATGAAACCGGCGGCGATAGCGCAGG
>JANMQQ010000458.1:0-6770 GCA_031370545.1 Gammaproteobacteria bacterium | reverse complement strand
ATGAAGTTCACCGGCGCGCAGCAGGATTGTGTGCCGTGCACACGGCGTAATGAATGCCTACGTACACCGCATAAAACCAAAATCCGCCAAGTGTCTTTCTTCCAAGGTCGGCGGGTTCCCAACGTTCACGTCGAACAGATGTAGACTAGGGTCAGGCTTGCATTATTGCATTTCACCACGACAGCGCAGTGCTTCGGGACGACAGGTCTTGAGATTTCGTAGAACGCTTCGCTCCAGAATCTGTAGGTTCGCAGTTGGCCGAAAGCGCCAGTTCGTGATGAATTGTGCTTCCAATGTTCGCGCGAACTCGTCCTTTCAACCCGTCAGAGAAATAATGTCCGGTTCATGTTGTTTGCAGATCTACGGACTTCTGCTGCGGATGTCCGCTCCCTCGCGGTGCAGACCACATGTTGACAGTTTCCCCTGCCGCGCGTCTTTCAATTCATCGAGGTTCATTCGATGTCCAGGTTGGGAGCGTCGTGGAAAGAAGGGGGGCAAAACACCCCCCCAAGTTTTGTCAGTCAATCAGCAGTTACAGCACGCGCAGAAACGCGACCAGATCTTGTTTCTCGGCAGCAGTCAGTTTTAATTCCAGCACGAGATTGAAGAACTCGACCGTGTCATCCAGCGTCAGCAACCGGTCGTCGTGCAGGTAGGGCGGCGAGTCTTTGATGCCGCGCAGCGGGAAGGTTTTGATCGGGCCATCGGCAGACGCTTTGCGGCCGTTGATCATGCGTTCTTTGAAGAAGCGTTCGACTTGCAGGTTATGCATCGAGTTGTCGGTGTAGTAGGGCGGCGTGTGACATGTCGCGCACTGACCCTTCCCGGCGAACAGCTCCTGCCCGCGCAACTCGCTTTCGGTGGCTTTGGTGGGGTCGAGTTTGCCAAACACGTTGAGCTTGGGTGCGGGCGGAAAGTCGAGCAGTTCTTCGAACTCGGCCATGAAATGCACTTGGCTGCCGCGTTCCAGGACATTGGTGCCTTTACGCGCGGCATCAGCCGGAATGCCGTCAAAATAGGCAGCGCGCTGTTCAAACTCGGTGAAGTCTTCCACGGTTTTCAACGCCCGTTGCGAACCGAACAAGCGCTGAATATTCAGGCCGCGCAGCGAAGGGGTGTCAATCCGATGCCGATGGTCATTCGGCCGGATATCACCCACCGTGTGCGTCGCCGCCGTGGTGTGGCCGTTGGCGTGGCAGTCAAAGCAGGCCACGCCTTCATGCGGCTTCAGGCTGCGGCGGTCTTCGGTGATATTGAATTGCTGCTGCGGGAACGGCGTGACCAGCAAACGCAACCCTTCCAGCTGCTTGGGATTGAGGATGTCTTTGAACAACTCGGTCAGGTTGTCGAGCGTCACCAGCTTGCCTTGCGAGACGTCGCCCAAATCCGGCCGCGTGGTCAAGTAAATGGGCGCGGGAAATTCGGGTAGAAAATGCTGCGGCAAGTCGAAGTCGAGATCGAAGCGCGTTAAGTCGCGACCGGTCTGAAGTTTGGTCTCATCAATCAGCGGCTTGGGAAATACCATCCCGCCCGTTTCGTGATGCGGATGCGGCAAGGGAAAAAACCCCGTCGGCCAAAGGTCCTTGGATTTGATATCGCCAGGCGAGAGCGTGGCGAGTTTTTCCCAGGTCAGGTCTTTCGGGAGCCGCACGCGGACGCCTTCCTGCACCGGCTTGCCACGCGACATTTTGACGCCAGCAGCGGGACGGTCGGCCAGGTCATAACGTTCCGTGAGCAGGTCCTGCTGGCGTTTGGCAAATACCGGCTTGTCTTTCTGCAAGCGTTTGACCAGGGAGGGGAAGTCTTCTTCCGCTGCGGAAACTGTTACGGCGCTGTACATCAGCAAAGCGGCGGCACATGCGACTACGAGATTGGGGGTCAGGTATTGAGTTTTCATGATGAACCTTTTGGTTGATTACTTTTTCCATATTTTGGAACGGATTTTTTGGTAAGTCAGGGAAAAGCACCGATTGATCTGCCTTCCGCCCAGCCTGTTGAAATACGCGTCCGCTGCATCAGCGCGTTAGCATAAATTTCGGCGAACTCGGATCAAGCGGATGGCGTCAATCGGCGTTGTTTAGGGTTGAGGTACTGTCAGTCTCAGGCCTTGGTGACTTTTGCCGAGTAACTGCCGGTGCCGCTGGTACTGTTGTAGTGCCGTATCTGAACTGTGTACTCACCGGCGATAAGCGACCGGACGATGCGCGGATTCAGACCGACTCCGCTGTCATCATCTTGAGCAATCAAGGTACCGTTCGCGCCGTACAGTTTCATGATCAGGTCGGTCTGCCCTTGTGTCTCAAGGGTGTAGCGCCCGGCGGTTCCCGCCCTGAATTTGTAGAGATCTTCTTCGCCCGGTGCGCCAATACTCGCAGACTTGGCTGTGGCTCCGACGATGAGCTCAGTCGGCCCAGCAACGACCGGTTGCTTGGGATAAATCTTCCCGGCAAACGTCATGTCGACGGGTGACAGAACCTCGTTGGGGTTGGAGTGGAAGCCGTTCAGGGTCCAGCCCACCGGAAAGCTGTACAGCATGACCGAGGCCGGATCGAGCTGGCTGCCGTTGATTTGCGTCTGACTGTATTTATCAAACATGTTGTGCTGAATGGTGGCTTGGTCCCAGTTGTTGGGCGGGCCGCTCAGCGCTTGAATCACGGCGGGCTTGTTCCAGACGATGGAGTTGCCGTTTGGATTCTGGTGCTCGTGAATCATGCCGATCAGATGACCGAATTCGTGCAGCACTACGCCTTCATCCTGCCAGCCGAAGTTCATGGTCGGCTGGTTGGCGGGAATGCCGAGGGCATCGGTGCCGATGTATGACCACGCGCCATCGTCATTGAACGCGATGCGGATTTCTGCTGTGGGAGAATCATCGAACACGAATTTCAAATTCGCATGCTCGGTCCACAAGGGAGCAAACTGCTTGACGATCTGCTTCTGCTGCGCAGTCCCGTTGAGAAAGCGAATATGCAGCACCTTCCCGTTGGTCCAGAGCTTGGCAATTTCGAATGCAGCGCGGGCAGGGCCTTTTGCCAGCGTCAACATTCGTCCGGGAAGAGGGTTGTACACGTTGCTGGGTAGAATGCGGTCAAAACATACTTTTTCGATGTGGCTCATGTGTTCTTCTCCTTTCCATGTGAAACAGCGTTGTCGAATTACACCAAAACATCGCGCCGAAACGACAGTGTGACTCGCCCACGACGCCGCGTCGGCAACGCGGCGTCAGGACTTGATAAATGCTAGCAGGTCATTATTAAGCTGATCTTTGTGCGTATCCGCGAGGCCATGAGGCGCGCCGGGATAGATTTTTAGGGTCGCGTTCTTGATCAGTTTTGCTGACAGCAATGCAGAAGTGCCAATGGGCACAATCTGATCATCGTCGCCGTGAACGATCAACGTGGGCACGTCAAACTTCTTGAGATCGTCGGTAAAATCCGTCTCGGAGAACGCCTTGATGCAGTCGAAGGTGTTCTTGTGACCGGCCTGCATTCCTTGCCGCCAAAACGAGTCGATCATGCCCTGCGACACCTTCGCGCCGGGCCGGTTGGCTCCGAAGAACGGGCCGCTGGCGAGATCGTGGTAGAACTGCGAGCGGTCGGCGATGCAACTTTGGCGAATCTCGTTGAATTTTTCAATCGGCACGCCACCCGGATTGGCGGTGGTTTTCAACATCAGTGGCGGCACGGCGGAAACCAACGCCACCTTGGCCACCCGCTTCGTGCCGTGGCGACCGATAAAGCGCGCCACTTCGCCACCGCCCATCGAGAAGCCGATCAGCACGGCGGCCTTCAGATTAAGGGTTTCGACGAGTTCGGCGAGGTCGTCGGCAAAGGTGTCCATGTCATTACCCTGCCATGGCTGGCTCGACCGGCCATGGCCGCGCCGGTCGTGTGCAATGCAGCGATAGCCGTTGGAGGCCAGGAACAACATTTGTGCCTCCCAACTGTCCGCGCTCAGCGGCCAGCCGTGGCTAAATACCACCGGCTGACCGGCGCCCCAATCTTTGTAATAGAGCTGCGTGTCATCTCTGGTCGTGATCGTGCTCATGCTGTTCTCCTGGCTGTAAAATTTTGTGGAGTGCGTCGAGCGTCATCTCCTCAACGCGTCAGTAGGAAAACCCAATTTCACAAAGCCCACTGTGCGGTAACACACCAAGGTTGGAATTTTGCCGGAGAGTTTGCAGAGGTCCCGACGTCGCGCAGGCATGGGATGGGTGCATCGCCCATCGAATCGCAGTTTCGGCGATCCACGCCGTCGTTCAGAATCGCAAGCGCCGTTTCTTATCGCAATTAACCGCGTATTAACATCTGGCGCACATTAATGTCGTGATTTCGGATTTATCAGGGACCCTCACCATCACGGTAAATCGAGGCGACGGAACCAGCGGAGCCGTTGACGTTCCCTACGTGGTGACTGCGGGTACCGCGACGCAGGATGCGGATTATTCCGGCACCTATTCGGGAACGCTGGCGTTTGCAGACGGTGAAGCGTCACGCTCGTTTGATTTGAATATTGTTGATGATGCGGTGGTTGAGTCGGCCGAGACGTTTACCGTAACGATCAGCAGCCCTTCAAACGGCGGCGTGCTGGGAGCGGTGTCGTCTGCGATAGCCACCATTACTGACAATGACGTTGCGCCCGCCAGTCCGGTTGATCCGGGTCCGGCTCCGGGTGGAAGCTCGGGCGGCAAAAGTGGCGGCGGATCGCTGGAGCCGATGTTTGCTTTCGGGCTGGCCTTCCTGTGGGCGGCACGTGGTGTGCGACGGTCTCGAAAAATAGTTCATTAAAGCAGTGAGGTAGCTGCGCGTTCAATACGCCTGCTGTGACTCGCAACGGGTCACCGCAGGCGTAACTTTATAGTGCATGTGAGGTTTTCTGTTTCAACGTGCAACAGCATCGCAGTCATCAACCTAGAAACGGCAGTTGAACGGCCTGTGGAGTGCGCCTTGTTGTGTGCAGGGCAAGGCGCAACGAGCGAGGAATAGCGCGCTATTCCGATGATTCCTATCGCGCTGGTTTTGCGCGAGGTAGGACGAGTTGCAACGCAGCCAGGTGCACAACGGGGCGTGCTGCGCAGGTCGTAGCGGGCTTCACCCTCAGGGTGAAGTCTGTTGAAACCGTAAACCTCAACTGTCATTTCGCTACGCCGCGACCGGTTGAATGTGTTTATAGCGGGCAGGTTTCCGCTCCAATGCCCACAGGTCTAGCGCTTGCTGCATGCGTAGCCAGCTATCCGGTGTAGTGTTTATAAGCTTGGCAATGCGCAACGCCATATCAGGCGACAGGGCGCGCTTTTCGTGGAGCAATTCCGACACGCTTAAGCGGCTGACACCCAAGCGTCGCGCAAATTCCGCTTGCGTCATGTTCAGCGCGGGCAGCACGTCCTCCCGCAATATCGCGCCGGGGTGCGTGGGCTTGCGCCGTGGATCGCGTAGAGATTTCATTAGTTGTAATCCTCCAAGTTCACATCGTGGGCGTCGCCGTTTGCAAAACGGAACGTGATGCGCCAGTTGCCGGACACGGACACGCTGTAGTCGCCTTGGCGATTGCCGGTCAGGCCGTGGAACCCAAAGCCGGGAATGTTCATGTCATCTGCAACCGGGACCGTATCCAGGCGATCCAGAATACGCTGGATGCGCGCTGCGTGACTCGCGCTGATCCCGCGCTTGCTGCCGTCCTTGAAGAACCGTTCCAGCCCCTTGTGTTTGAATGTTCGTATCACCGCTAAAGTGTAATGCTATGCATTACATCGACGCAACTGTTTGAAACCCTGACTCTGATCGGGGGTAGTAGCACCCCGGTGAGGGTAGATTTGAGGGTATGTTCGAATATCGTGAGGGACGTAAGCCGAAACATTCAATTTGTTACGATGGTAGTTCGATTCCTCTACCTCTCGAAACCCCGCCGCGTTACGGTGTCGTCAAACGTTTGAGTGCAAACTTTTTCGGAAACTCCAGCTTGCCGTTGATGCTCACGATATTGTCGGCCATACGCGCGTTGATTTCGGCCAGTGGCGCTTGGCGTTCCGCCAAATACATTTCCGCCAGCCAGGCGTAATCTTTCAGATTGGCTTGCAGGCTCAGCCGATTGGGGTAGGGCGTGGTGGCCGTGAACACCAACGGCTGCATCGCATCGCACTCGCGCCGCGCCGCATCCGGCGGCACGCCGATGGCGAGCAATTGCGCCAGCACCGCATCCAGAAAACGCTGCGGCAAGCTGGCATAGGGCGCGGCTTCCAGCACCAAGCCCAGCCGGTCATGCTCGCTGATCGCGACCACCATTTTCGGGCGCGTGTGCAGCAGATTCAGCGACCAATCGCCTAAACGGTTCGCGCCCGGCGCGGGCGGTGCGGACGGCGTGACTTTCATTGTCGTCAGTAATTTTTGGGTGCAGCGCAGTGCTGTCATGCTCCGACCCTCACGACTCCTGGTTGAACGCGCGGTGCAGCAGGGACTGGAACAAGTGCTCGGCTTGGCGCAGCGCCTCGCGCTGGGTGGCGCGCAGGTATTCGTGGCGTTCGACCAGAGCAGCGAATTGCTGCTGCAACGCAAGGGGCGGAACACAAAAAGAAAAGGTTTTAATTTCCGTAGGTGAAATATGAGGGATGGTCGTTTCAGTCGGGCGGCAGTGACGAGTGAAGGCAGGATGCCTAAGAAGGTGATATAAAAATGCATTAGGTACGCTGTTCTTTCCGCGCAAACGAGTTACCCGTTGAACCAAAAAAGTTGGGCAATGTTCAGGTCGAATCTGGGCAATCTTGAACCCTTCGG
>JANMQQ010000425.1:0-6587 GCA_031370545.1 Gammaproteobacteria bacterium | reverse complement strand
CCGAAGGTTACAAGACTCAAAAGCCTGAGGCTCTTCTCGAGCGCATTATCAAGACTAGCAGCAATGAAGGCGACTTGATTGCGGACTTCTTTGTGGGTAGCGGCACCACGGCGGCGGTAGCGGAGAAGCTCGGGCGCAAGTGGATCGCCACCGACCTGGGCAAGTTCGGCATCCACACCACGCGCAAGCGGCTCATCGGCGTGCAGCGCCAACTGAAGGCCGAAGAGAAGCCCTTCCGCGCCTTCGAAGTGCTCAACCTGGGCCGCTACGAGCGCCAGGCCTACCTCAACGTGGGCGGGCGACTCAGCGGCACGCAGAAGGAACAAGCGCTGGCCGCCAAGGAGCGCGAGTTCCGCGACCTCATCCTGCGCGCCTACAAGGCCCAGCCGCTGGAAGGCGAGAGTTTCTTCCACGGCAAGAACGCTGGGCGCTTGGTCGTGGTCGGACCGATCAACTTGCCTGTAGGGCGGTTGTTCGTGGAAGAAGTCATCACCGAATGCCGCAAGCGCGGCGCCTCGCGCGTCGACGTGCTCGCCTTCGAATTCGAGATGGGCCTGTTCCCCGCAGTACTCGACGAGGCGAAGCAAAAAGGCATCGACCTGGCGCCCAAACAGATACCGCCCGAGGTGTTCGACAAACGCGCGGTGGAGAAAGGCCAGGTGCGCTTCCACGACATCAGCTTCGTCGAAGCCACGCCGCGCTACGCCAAGAAAGACAAATTCACGCTGCAAATCGAACTGACGGATTTTTCGGTTTACTACACCCAGGGCCTGCTCGACGCCGTGGCCGCCGAATTGAAAGAAGGCAAGAGCGACGTGGTCTGCGACCTGCGCGGCGACCGCGGCCAGCTCATCAAGGTGAGCAAGGACAAGCAAGGCGTGGTCACCACCGACGTGCTGACCAAACACTGGACCGACTGGGTGGATTACTGGGCGGTTGATTTTGATTACATGAGCCGGAAGGAAATTATCAAAGTGCCCGTGGATATGGAGTGCGGCGGCTCGCCGCCGCTTTCAGAGCCGGGGGAAGTCCCGGCAAATCTAAAGCGGGAGCAAGCTCCCGCACTCCAAACCGAATTCGAAGAACGCTGGACCGGTAGTTACATTTTCGAAAACGAATGGCAGAGCTTCCGCACCCGTAGGAGTCGCGACCTGGAACTTATCTCCGCGCCGCACACCTACACTCAAGCGGGCCGTTACACCGTCGCCGTGAAAGTGATCGACATTTTCGGCAACGACACCATGGTGCTGGTACCGGTGAACGTCGGATGAAAACGACTTCAAATGAAGCCGTGACCTGGACAGGCGCAGAATCTCAGCTCGCCGCCGGTCTTGCCAAGCTTGGCCAGCCTGCATCCCTACGCGATCCGTTGCTCGCCTTCCTCCACCTGCTGGAAAAATGGAACGCCGCCTACAACCTCACCGCCGTGCGCGAGCCGGAGAAAATGGTCACGCACCATGTGCTCGATTCGCTTGCGGTTATTCCATATTTACACGGGCGGCGTATCGTCGATGTGGGCGCGGGTGCGGGAATTCCCGGTATTCCGCTGGCCTTGGCCTGCCCGGAGTTTGAATTTGTGCTGCTCGACAGTAACGCCAAAAAAACCCGTTTTATCACTCAGACCGTCAACGAGCTGGGCTTGACCAATGTCACGGTGGAGCGCGCGCGCGCCGAAGACTACCGTCCTGCGCGGACGTTTGACACGGTGATTTCGCGCGCCTTTGCGTCGCTTGCGGAAATGCTCGATATGACGCAGCATTTAGGCGCGCCGGACGGGGTGTTCGTCGCGATGAAAGGGATTTATCCGCACGACGAATTACTGGCTGTGACGCCGGAATTTAAAGCGGATCGAGTCGCGGCGGTGCAGGTGCCGGGGCTTGACGCACAGCGGCATGTGGTTTGTCTGACCAAGGTGGGTGGTGCCCACCCTACGACGTAGAGGCAGCAAAATGGGCAAAATCATCGCAATCGCAAATCAAAAAGGCGGGGTGGGCAAGACGACCACCAGCGTCAATCTTGCTGCGTCGTTGGCTGCTACACGTCGCCGCGTGTTGTTGATTGATATTGATCCGCAAGGCAACGCCACCATGGGTAGCGGTGTTGACAAGCACTCGCTGGAGGCAACCGCTTACGACGTGCTGCTGGAAATGGCACGCGTCGATGAAGTCGTGCTCAAGCTCGAGCCCGCAGGCTATAGCATCATTCCTGGCAATGGTGATCTGACTGCTGCGGAAGTCGAGTTGCTGAAAATGGGTGACGGCCAACATAGCCTGCGCCGTGCGTTAGCGCCGGTGGTCGACAATTATGATTACATCCTGATCGACTGCCCGCCGTCGCTCAATATGCTCACCGTCAATGCCTTGGTCGCGGCGACCTCGGTGATGATTCCGATGCAGTGCGAGTACTACGCGCTGGAAGGTTTGAGCGCCTTGCTCAGCACCATCGAAAGCATCCGCAGTTCACTGAATCCTGGTCTTAGAATCGAAGGTTTGCTGCGCACCATGTTTGATCCGCGCAACAATCTGGCGAACGACGTGACTGCGCAGTTGACTCAGCACTTTGGCGAGAAACTTTACCGCACGGTGATCCCGCGCAATGTTCGTTTAGCCGAGGCGCCAAGTCATGGCTTGCCGGTTTTACTGTTCGACAAAACCTCGCGCGGTGCGGAAGCTTATCTCGCGCTGGCAGGTGAAATGCTACGTCGCGAGATGGTGGATATGCCTGCAGAGGGCGTGGTGTCTTAACTCTTCGGGTAAAAAGTAGATTCCTTCCCCCTTGCAGGGGAAAGGAGTAACGCACGTCTCGTAGTGATTAACTTTTATCGCTGCGCAAAGTTAAAGCTAATCCTAATTCAGGTGGGTACATGAGCATGACTATTAAAAAGCGCGGTCTGGGTCGGGGTCTCGATGCGTTGTTGGGTGGGATCAATCGCGAGCCTTCTACTCATGCCGCAGTGGTTGCGCAGGGCGCAAATGAAATTGTCGACTCTCAGCCGCAACAAGGCGAGCTACGCAGAATTGCCGTGGATTTATTGCAGCCGGGCAAATACCAGCCGCGCCACAACATGCATAACGAAAGCCTGGAAGACCTGGCCAGCTCCATCAGGGCGCAAGGCATCGTGCAACCGATTGTGGTGCGCGCAATCGGCGGCGGGCGTTATGAAATTATCGCGGGTGAACGTCGCTGGCGCGCTGCGCAGATGGCGCAACTGCATGAGATTCCAGCAGTAGTGCGTGACGTGCCCGACGATGCGGCCATCGCGATGGCGTTGATCGAAAACATTCAGCGTGAAGATTTAAACCCTCTGGAAGAAGCCGGTGCGTTGCAACGCCTGATCGACGAATTCGCGATGACCCATCAGCAAGTCGCCGAAGCGGTGGGTCGCTCGCGCACCGCTGTCACCAATCTGCTGCGCCTGTTAGCGCTTAATCCCGATGTGAAACAGATGGTGGACCAGGGTGAACTGGAAATGGGTCATGCCCGGGCACTACTGGCCTTGCAAGGCGCTATGCAAAGCAGCGCGGCTAAAGAAGTTGTTCAAAAGGGTTTGTCGGTACGTGAAACCGAAAAGCTGGTGCAACGCCTGCAAGCGCAGCCCACCACACCGGCGCAGGCGCCCAAGACTGACCCCAATATCCGGCACTTTGAAACCGATCTAGCGGAAAAACTCGGTGCCAAAGTCACCATCCAGCATGGCGACAAAGGCCAAGGCAAGCTGATGATCCATTACAACACGCTGGATGAGCTGGAAGGGATCCTGGGGCATATTCGGTGATGTCAACACCGGATGCTCACGGCGCTTCCTGCGCCGGGTTGCGCAGCGCGTCGTTGATTGCGGTGTCGAGTTTTTCAAAGTTTGCTTCGCATTGCAGCTCGGCGTGAAACGCGCCATCGGCGTACAAAAATAATGCAGGCAGGTGAAACAGGCTGAATTCTTCAGCCAGCGCCTGATCTTGTTTGGCGTCGACTTCATACACAGCGGTTTCCGGATGGTTTGCTTGGTATTCGCCCAGTAACTGTTTCCAGAACGAGCACGATGCGCAACTCACGCTGGAGAAAAATACAATGCTCAGACCCCTTTGCGCTTCGAGCGTGTGATGAAAATCGAATTGGTTGAGGGTCGGTAGCATTGATGTTAAGTTTCGTGAACGCGTATGGGTCAAAGTAGCTACGGCCGGATACTTCCTCCCCTCCTTATTTTCAAGGAGGGATGCCCCGATAGGGGTGGGGTGGTTATGGTTGGCGTAATAAAATCTTCCAGCAACCACCCCGTCCGCTTCGCGTCCACCCCTCCTTGAAAATAGGGAGGGGAGGGAATGTGCTATTTGTTTGCGACCAGCACCATTATCCGACTTTGTTCCAATGCGGGTCCGGCAGAAAGCGGGCGCCAAAGCGTGACTTTAAATCGACCAGCCGGGTGTGTAGCGCGCTTTGGCCACGGCTTTGGATGTAATGCATCGGGCCACCGCGAAACGGTGCGAAGCCGGTGCCGAAGATTACTCCGGCGTCGAGTAAATCTGCATCGCTCACTACGCCTTCGCGTAAGCATGCCATCGCTTCGTTCAGCAGCCGTAGCATCATGCGGTCGATAATTTCTGGTTCGCCAGGGCTGTTATAACCACCTTTCTCGGGTTCGCCCTTTTTGTCGCCCGGCCATTGGTAAAAACCCGAGCCGCTTTTACGCCCCAATCTGCCAGCTTCAACCAGTTTTTTCAGTCGCGTGGGGACTTCCTGGCCGAAGTGTTGGCCGAGGATTTCGCCGACATGCAAGCAAATGTCTAGACCCACCGTATCGGCCAGTTCCAGCGGGCCCATCGGCATGCCGAAATTCAGCGCCGCCTGGTCGATGGCCGGGGCGGGTACGCCTTCGGACTCCAGCAGTACCGCTTCCATCACGTAGGGCATCAAAATGCGGTTCACCAAAAATCCCGGCTTGCTTGCGACCGGTAGCGGCAAACGGTCGATGTGGCGCGCGAACGCGGCCGCCTTCGCTGCAACCTGCGGGTCAGTGTTGGTATCCGATACGATTTCGATCAACTGCATTTTCGAAACCGGATTGAAGAAATGTAATCCCACGAGACGCTCCGGGCGTTGCAACGCTTTGCTCAGCACGTTCAGCGGAATGCTTGACGTATTGGTGGCGAGTAGCGCATCGGGTCGCATCTTCGGTTCGATCTCGCGAAACAGCGCCTGCTTCGCTTCGATGTTTTCAAAAATGGCTTCAATGACGACGTCGGCATGGGCTACGCCATTTCCGTCAATATCCGGCACCAAACGATCCAGCGTCGCCTGCACCAGACGTGGCAGTTTGAGCGTTTTTTTGTAAAGCTCCGCCGCGCGTTTGATCACGCGTGCGATATGTTCCGGTTTGCGATCTTGCAGAGTCACGCGCATGCCTTGTTGCGCGCACCACGCGGCGATGTCACCGCCCATCACACCGCCACCGATGACATGCACGTGCTTTGGGTTGATCAAATTTTTCTGACTTAATGCCTTCATGCGCTCTTGCAAAAAAAACACGCGGATCAGATTGCGCGCGCTCTCGTTGGTAACCAGGCGCGCTTCCGAAAGGCGTTCCTCGCGCAGCATGCGCACCGGATCGCTGGCAAATTTTTCCCACAGGTCGATGATCGCGTACGGCGCCGGATAGTGATCGGCGCGGGCCTTCAGTGCCAGTTGTTTTCGCATTGTGCGTGCGAGCAGCGGACGCACCAACGCATGATTGGTTAACGCTCGCCAACCCTTGGCGCGCTTGCGCGTGGGCGGTTGCAAAATAGTTTGGCGCGCAGCCATTTCAAGGTGACGCGCCGGCACTGCGTAATCTATGAGTCCCATTTTTTGGGCGGCGCGCGCGTTGACCGTGCGGCCCGTCAACATCAAGTCCATCGCCGCCGGTGCGCCAATCAAGGGTGGCAAGCGCACCGTGCCACCAAATCCCGGATGAATGCCCAATCGTACCTCGGGCACGCCGAGCTTGGTGCGCGCGTCGTCGTCGGCGATGCGATATTTGCAAGCCAGCGCCAATTCCAATCCGCCGCCCAAACAGAAGCCCTGGATCAACGCGACCGTGGGGCAGTCGAGCTGTTCGAGATGATCAAATGTGATTTGGCCGAGCTCGATGAATTTCACGGCGCCGTCAAAATTTTTCAGCGCGCTAAATTCTTTTACGTCGGCCCCGGCGATGAAGCCGCTGGATTTGGCAGAGCGAATCACCACACCTTGCGGTTGCTCGCTGCGCAATGTGGCGATGATGGTGTCAAGCTCGGTAAGAACTTCTGCGGACAGCGTGTTGGTGCCGCTGTCCGCCTTGTCGAAATCCAGCCACGCAATGCGCTGATCGTCGAGGGTGTAGCGCCAGTTTTTATATGTCATGGTTGTGTTCCTGGTGTAAGGAGCATCCCTTCCCCCTGCAAGGGGGAAGATCAGGATGGGGGTGATTAAAAAGGCAGTGTGCTTGCACACCCCCATCCCAGCCTTCCCCATTGCAGGGGGAAGGGGTAACTTGTGCCGCACCGCAAGCGGCTTTGCAATTTTTCAAGTTCTATTACTAATGGCCTACAAAAAAGACTCGTTACACGGTTTCAATC
>JANMQQ010000366.1:0-8064 GCA_031370545.1 Gammaproteobacteria bacterium | reverse complement strand
CGTACTTCGATCTGGAAACGGCAAGCGTCGCGGTCGATAGCGCGCGCGCCTTGTTGCGCAGCGCCAATCAGTCACGTGAAGTGGCCCAGGCACGTTACCGCGCAGGCGTGGGCAATTTGCTGGAGCTGTTATCCGCCCAAGCGGCCGAAGGCAACGCACGCGTGGAAGTCATACAGTCAGAATTGTCCTGGTATTCCAGCCTTTCGCGTCTGGATAACGCCATAGGCACGTTTTCTTCCAGGGACGCGCGGATTTAACCCGTTCACATTTGCGAGATGGGAGCGCGGGCTTCCAGCCCGCAAGAATATGCACAAAGCGGCCAGGATGGCCGCGCTCCAAGCAAGCCGGTGTTGGTCCGGAACAATGTTCCAAATAATGTGGCTCACTACACTAGTCCGGGTTCTTAATGAAAAAGCTAATTGTCACGACCCTGATCATAGCCGCCCTGGTAGGCGGCGGGTACGCGATCTGGCTGGCCACCAAACCCAAAACGGACACCCCGGCTGCAGGTCCGGGTGGCGCCTCCAAAGGGCCCGCCGCAGTCCGCACCGTATTGGTCGAGACCCAGCCCGTGCCGGTTCAGCTCGACGCGGTGGGGACCGTGGAGGCCGATCAAAGTGTGGCGGTTCGCTCCGAGGTGAGTGGCGTGTTGCAGAAGATCGCGTTCCGCGAAGGCGATCTGGTGAAGGCCGGGCAGCTATTGTTTCTGGTCGACCCGGGCGCGCCGCAGGCCGAGGTTGAAAAGGCACGGGCGAATCTGGCGCGCGATCAAGCGACCTTGGCCGAAGCGCACGCCCAGGTGCGTCGTCTTGCTCCGCTGGCGGAAAAGGAATATGTCACGCGTCAGGAATACGCGCAGGCGACTGCGCAGGAAAATGCCGCCAGCGCCACCGTCCGCGCTGACGAAGCGGCACTCAGCACAGTGCAAATACTGCTCGAACGGACGCGGATTCATTCGCCGATTTCCGGCCGGGCGGGAGTGTTGAATATCAAGCTCGGGAACCTTGTCAATCCGAGTGCCCAGGAGCCCCTGGTGGTGATTAACGGCGTGCACTCGGCGCTGGTCGCGTTTAATGTTCCGCAACAATATTTGCAGGAGATTCGCACCTGGCGGCGCGTTGCCGAACTGGCGGTTGAAATACGCCATGAGGCCAACGAAGCAGTTTTGACGCGCGGTGTGCTGGGCTTCGTTGATAACGCCGTCGATCCGCAAACCGGAACCATCAAGCTTAAGGCGCGCATTCCCAATCAAACCGAGCTGATCTGGCCCGGCGAACTGGTCGCAGTGCGTTTGATTCTGGGTGTTGAAGAAAATGCGCTGGTGGTACCGGAAGCTGCCGTACAACCGGGTCAGCAGGGGCCCTATGTTTACGTCGCCGACAGTGGCAAGGCGCGCATGCAGTCAATTGTGGTGGCGCGCCAGGTGGGTAGCCAGATCGTCGTCGCAAGCGGACTTGAAGCGGGTCAGCAAGTCATCGTCAATGCGCCGCAAAACCTGCGTCCCGGCAGCGCCATTCAATTAATGGACGCGACCAAGGCGGCTGCGCGCGATGAACCAGGCAGCACGAAACAGCCCGCCGCGCACGCATCCGCAACTCGCGGCGGCAAGCCATGAGCTGGGGGCGGTTATTCATTGACCGGCCGGTCATGACGACCATACTGGTCAGTGCGCTGGTCATCTTCGGTGTGTTCGCGTTTGCTCGGTTGCCGGTCAGCGATCTGCCCAACGTCGACTTTCCCACCATCACCGTGACCGCCAATCTCGCCGGTGGAAATCCGGACAACATGGCGGCAACCGTGGCGATTCCGCTCGAGCGCCAGTTCACGACCATTGCCGGGCTGGACTCGATGTCGTCGGTCAGCAGTACCGGCTCCACGCGCATCACGCTGCAATTCAGTCTGGAGCGCGATATCGACGCAGCGGCGCAAGATGTGCAGACCGCCATCGCCCAGGCCGCACGCTTTTTGCCGAAAGAAATGGATAATGCGCCGCAGATGCGCAAAGTGAATCCAGCCGACAGCCCGATCATGTTTTTGGCGTTGACGGCCAATAACTTGCCGCTGCCCACCCTCGACGCGTTCGCCGACAACCGCATTGCGCAGCGGGTCTCGACATTACCCGGCGTCGCGCAAATGCTGGTGTTCGGCTCGCAGAAATACGCGGTGCGCCTCTATCTCAATCCCGATGCGTTGCATCAACGTAAATTAAGCATCGACGACGTTTCCACCGCGATTGGAAATTCCAACAGCAACTTACCCTCCGGGACACTCGACGGCCGCACGCGCCAGGTTACGGTCAAAGCGTCCGGACAACTGGAAAAGGCAGCGGACTTCAACTCGCTGGTGATCGGCTACGAGAATGGCGCGCCGATCCGGTTTGCGGATATCGGGCGCGCCGAAGACAGCGTGGAAAATAACAAGACCGCGACCTGGTTCAACGGCGAGCGCGCAATTGTGCTCGCGGTGCAGCGTCAGCCTGGTGCCAATACCGTTGAAGTCGCGCAGGCGATACGCGCCTTGCTGCCGGAAATACGCGAGCAATTACCCGGCGGTGCCGATTTGAATATCCTGTTCGACCGCTCGCAATTCATCGGCGAGTCGATCCACGATGTTGAGGTCACATTGTTGCTCGCTGTCGTGCTGGTGGTGCTGGTGGTGTTGGCGTTCCTGCGCAACGGGTCGTCGACGCTGATCATCGCCGTGGTATTGCCGATCTCGGTGCTCGGTACGTTCGCCGCGATGTACCTGCTGGGCTACAGCCTGAATAACATTTCGCTGATGGCGCTTACGCTGGCGGTGGGGTTCGTTGTTGACGATGCCATTGTGGTCGTCGAGAACATCACACGCCACATGGAAATGGGCAAGGACCGCCTGACGGCTGCGCTGGACGGCACGCGGGAAATCGGCTTTACCGTCCTTTCAATGACCCTGTCGCTGGCGGCGGTGTTCCTGCCGATCTTGTTCATGGCCGGGATTCTCGGTCGGCTGTTTTCCGAGTTCGCAGTCACCATCGCCTTGGCCGTGATGATCTCAGGGGGGGTGTCGCTGAGCCTGACGCCGATGCTATGTAGCCGGTTTTTACGCACCACTCAACAGCACGGCCGGGTGTTCGACGGCTTTGAGAAATTATTTGTCAAGACTCACGCCGCTTATGCCGACAGCTTGCACTGGAGTTTGCGGCACCCGGTCGTCATGTTGCTGGTTGCAGCCGTGATCCTGGCCATGACCGTCGCCCTGTACGTCATCGTGCCCAAGGGATTTATTCCGCGCCAGGATACCGGTCAGATCAGCGGCAACACGCGCGCTGAAGAGGGCATCGCCTACAACGATCTGGTCCGTAAGCAGATGCAGATCACCGAAATCGTCCAGAAAAATCCCAATGTCGCCGCCGTGATGTCGAGTGCCGGTCAGTCCGGCGGTGGCGTGACCGGCGCGAATGTCGGCCGTTTGGTGGTGCGCCTGATCCCTAAAAGCGAACGCAGTCTAACCGCCGATGAAGTCATTCAGCAACTCAAGAAAGAAACCCGCGGCGTTCCGGGCATGCAATTGTTTTTGCAAAATCCACCGGCGATTAATATCGGCGCCCAGCAAACTAACGCCGAATTTCAGTATGTGGTGCAAGGGCCCAACGTTGAGGACTTGTATCGTGCGGCAGGCGAACTGGAGCGCGCGCTGCGCGCAGAGAAAATCATCCAGGACGTCAATAGCAACCTCGAATTGCGCAATCCGGAAATCCGGGTGGAGATTTTGCGCGACCGTGCGGCGGCTTTGGGGGTAACCCCGCAACGGGTGCAGGCGACGTTGTACGATGCCTATGGCGGACGCCGCGTGACAAGCATTTATGGCGCGTCCGATCAATACTCGGTCTTGATGCAAGTTGATAAATCGTTTCAGGCCGACAGTAACGCGCTCAATGCGTTGTACATCAAGAGCGCCAGCAACCAGATGATTCCGCTGGCCGAGATTTCGGAAATCAAAAGCGGCGTCGGCCCGTTGTCGATTTCCCACTTCGGCCAGTTACCTGCGGTGACCTTGTCGTTCAACCTTGCGCCCGGTGTCTCGGTCGGCGAGGCCACCGCGCGCGTGAAACAGGTCGCGCTAGAAACACTGCCAGCGGGTGTCACAACCACGTTTACCGGATCAGCCAAGACCTTTGAAGACTCAATGCGAAATCTGCCGATCTTGCTGGCGATCACCATTTTGGTGATCTACATGATCCTGGCGATTTTGTACGAGCATTTCGGACATCCGCTGACCATTTTGACTGCGTTGCCGCTGGCCGGATTCGGTGCGCTGATCATGCTGCTGATGTTCCATCAGGAGCTCAACATATTCAGCTTCGTCGGCGTCATTTTGTTGGTGGGCCTGGTCAAGAAAAACGGCATCATGATGGTCGACTTCGCGGTCGCCGTGCAGCGCACCAAAAATTTATCAGCGCTCGACGCGATCAGCGAGGCGAGTCTGGTGCGCTTCCGGCCGATCATGATGACCACGCTGGCGGCGATCCTTGCGACCTTGCCGATTGCGTTGGGTTATGGCGCGGGGGCGGAAGCGCGTCGCCCGTTGGGCATCGCCGTGGTCGGGGGTCTGGTGTTTTCTCAATTCCTCACGCTGTATTTGACGCCTGCGTTTTACGTGGCGTTGGATCGGGTCAGCCAGAAAATAGCGCGCAAGCCGCAGGCGGCGACGGCGTAACGGAGCGGTGGAGAATGCTGCGGTATTGATAGCGCAGTCAAAGCCGATCCCCGGGCCTGGACGATGCGATAAAATGTCAATGTCCGCCCGCCTGATAACGCCCAGGGGCGAAACCAAACGATTTCGTCAATCGGGTCCAGGAGTTGATTTGCGTGATGGCCAGGGTTAAGTGGGCAATCTCCGCGTCTTTGAAGTATTGCTGCATTTTGATGAACAAATCATCGCTAAGGCTGTTGTCATGAATGGAAGTAACCGCCTCACACCACGCTAATGCGGCTTGCTCTTTGGTGTCGTAGAAATCCGTGTCACGCCAAACGGAAAGCGAATAAAGGCGCAGCGGATCTTCGCCCGCAGCAAGAGCCTCTTTATAGTGCATGTCGATACAGTATGCACAGCCGTTAATTTGTGAAACACGAAACCGCAGCAGCTCCAACAAACGTGTGCTGAAGCCGCAGGAGTTGACATAATTTTCAAGCTGCATCATCGCCGCGATCAGATCTTCAGGAACCTGAGGGAATGGAATTCGCGTTGTCATTTTTTCATCTCCGGATAGTTATGAGGAACGTCGCTCTTCATTTGAGAAGTCACCACCAAACGTATAAATACGCATCGGGATTGTGAGCGCCGTAATGAACCGAAGAGAATCCCGGTACGATGCAAAACTGTTTTGCGCTTTCGGTACCACGAAGAGGATGACCAGCCGTGTTGGAAGCCATTCGCGTTTTTATAAAATCCGCCGAGTGCGGGAGTTTCTCGAAAGCGGGCGCGGTGCTTGGTATGGCAGCTTCTTCAGTGTCACGGCAAATCGACAAGCTGGAAAAAGATCTGGCGACAAAATTGTTCAAACGCAGCACCCGGCATCTGGTGCTTACGGACAGCGGCCACGCTTTTCTCGAACGGGCGACAACAGCGGTAGCTGATCTGGATGCGGCATGCAGCGCGGTTCGATCAGTACCACATGAGGTTGCCGGAGATCTGCGAATTTCCGTTTTTGAATCATTTGGCCGTTTACGTATCTGTCCGGTGATTCCTGATTTTCTGCTGCGGCACCCGAAAATCAGGCTGGAATTGCTGCTGGATAATCAGTTGGCTGATCTTTACAAAGATGAGGTTGATCTCGCCATCCGGATCGGACGTCCGGAAGACTCCCGGCTCAAGGCAAGGAAGCTTGTGGAGAATCGAATGTTGTTATGCGCCAGTCCCCACTACCTGGCACGACACGGCATGCCCACCACGCCGCAGGATCTTGCTGACCATAACTGCTTGGTTCTGAGTCGCAGTCGCCGTATCGCGTGGTGGCATTTCCGCCAAGGCGAAGCAGCGCAGAAAATTCAAGTCACCGGGAGCCTGACCTCGGTCGGTGGTACTCCGCTACTGGAGGCGGGGATACTCGGAGTCGGACTCGTGATGCTACCCGGCTGGATGGTGGCGTCTCATGTCAACACCGGTGATTTGGTTCGCGTGATGGAAGCCTGGGAGCCCAGCCTCTATGAAGGCGGCAGCGGGCATGTGTACGCTGTTTACCTGGATGATCCCAATACCAAACCGGTTATTCGGTCATTCATTGACCATCTGCTGGCGTCGCTATGACTACGATCATCCTGCCTTTGCTTGCAGATGGACCACGCGCCAAGTTACCAAGCTGGCTGTCGATCCTTCTACAAGCGGCCACTTGCGTGTCTGAAGTGGCGATTCAGGCCATAACGACTATGCTTCTTTCTAACCCTCGCAAGCGAGGACGCATCCTGGGCGACAAATTTATCGAGAGCATTCATTGAACTGGAGGTAGCGCGTCATGTTGAAACGACCGGATGAAAACAAAGACACCCTGTACATGTTTTTGCGTGAAAGCAAAATGAAGGAATTTAACGCCAATAAAGCCGGTGGCAAGGTTCCCAACTTGCGAGATGCCGATATGCGCGGTCTGGATTTGCGCGGCATGGATGCGGCCGGGCTGGATATGAGCAACTGCTATTTCCGGCAGGCCGATTTGCGCGGTGTTGACTTTTCACAGACCAAGCTGGAAGGCGCGAGTATTAACGGCGCAAAAATATCCGGCTGCCTGTTTCCCAAAGACCTGACGGCGGAAGAAATTACGCTGTCGTTACTGCACGGCACGCGGCTGCGTTACAAATAATTCCGGCGCGGCAGGTCAGCCACGCGTGCGCATCCAGCCGGTGACGCTCAGGCGCGGCCGGCGTGCGGGTAACACTTCGTGATGAAAGTCGCCGCTTAAAAAGGTGACCAGCGTGCCACCACACGGCGTGATGTCGGTGTAACGCTGCGCGTCATCGGCAGGGGTGTAGATGCGCAATTGTCCGCCGTCTTCGTTCTGCCAGTCCTGATTCAAATACAAAATGCACGACAGCACACGTGCCTGAGTATGGGCATGCCGGTCCAGGTGTTTACTGTAATACGCGCCGATGGGATAGCGTGCGAAGTGCAGCTCCAGATCAAACGCGCCGAGAAATAATTCCTGATTCATAGCAAGACGCAGGTGTCCGAGCTGAGTGATATACGCGGCTTGTGCAGCACTGGGCGCATCGTGCTCGATCCACGCGATGGCATCACCGCGAATCGCCGTATCGGCTTTCCGGCTTTGTCCGATGCCGACATGCGCGGAGTGAAATTCCTGTTGCGCCCAACGTTGATTCGCTTCCGCTGCTAACGCGTGCCAGGTCGCGGTATTGACAAAATCCGGCGTCACACACCAACCCTGTCGGGCGAGAGTGGATGTGATGTGTTCCGCCCCGAGCAGGGTTGATGAACCGTTCATAGTGTGACTACACGTAGCGTGATGTGGTGGTCTCCTCCCGCTTTTTAAACGGCGTCAATTGCGCCACGATGGAAGCTGTTACACACCATCGAAATGAAAAAGAGGAGGAGACGCGAGATGAATATTACGACCGTGGGCTTGGACTTAGCAAAACACGCGTACGGCGGTGAAGCGGTTTGAGGGGTTGTGGGAGTAGGCCGTTGCCTGTAAAAGTTTCAATCCGTTCTCAAACACAAACCCAAGCCGCTTAGGTTATATGATATTATGCCGACAGTACTGAAGATATTCGGGTTGCGTGTGGTGATCTATCCCAACGACCATCGCCCCGCCCACGTCCACATCATTGGGAATGGCTGCGAGGCAGTGTTCAACCTGCACTGTCCGAAAGGGCCTCCGGAGCTGCGCGAAAACTACGGCTTCGCGCGCAAAGACCTGGTGAAAATGGCCGGTGAGTTGGCCGCCCATCGGGTCGAGCTATGCAGTCAATGGAGAGAAATTCATGAGCATTACTGACGCTGTCGTTGAGGCAGCCAACCAGCGGGCCGCTGCGAAGAAAACCGCTTTCCCGGCGGTGGTTTCGGTGCGCTATGACC
>JANMQQ010000360.1:0-6680 GCA_031370545.1 Gammaproteobacteria bacterium | reverse complement strand
GCCGAGATCGCTAACCCGACGCTGCATGCGACACCTGCGGTCGCCGACAACGACACCGCGTTTCTCGAAGACAATAATCAAACCCAACTGAGCGAGCATGATTTGGCGTTACCGCCGCCTTCAGGGAAAAATGTCATGGCTCAAGCGACTGGTGAATTTGCGGATCAGATTAATCCAGAGGTTGTAGTGCACAATGCTGCCACGTCCGAGGGTGAGCCTCCTGCGGAGGTCTCTCCAGACTCCCATCCCCCCAGCGGAAAAAATGTCACGTCACAACCCCGTGGTGAATATTCAACTGAAGTGAATCAACACGCATTGATCAGCAAAGCGAAACAGGAAGGTTACTTTCTGCCGGAGGTTCCGGCCGACTCTCATCCACCCACCGGCAAAAATGTGACTGCGGAACCACAGGGTGAAAATGCTCAGGAAATAACTCAACACGCGTTGGTGGACAACGCTAAATCAGAAAGCGATCCACTCCCGTGATGTGCGCGGGGTCCCATCCTAAGAATTTTAAAAAGTGTTATGGCACAACTTGCGGATAATCCCGCGCACTGGCACTTAAGTACACGAGCGCACCGCTGCTCGTATGCGCGTTGGGATGGTGTGATCCGCGCGGAGCAAAATGAAAGTCTCCCGCATGCAACGTGAGTTCGCCCATGGTGAACTCACCTTCCAGCACAATGCATTCCTCATCGCCTGCGTGCGCGTGTGCAGGAAATTCGCTACCGGCGGCGGCGCGCAGTAAAAAAGATTTGTTGTCAGCCTGCTCATCGAATGCCAGCAATTTATATTCAAGCCCTGGCGCCAGCACGCGCCAGCCGTCAGCGTCGCGCAGTGTGCGGAAATCAGCTACTGCTCCTGCCTGGGCAACACGCGCTAATACGCGTGCGCGCAATGTCGATGGAGCCTCGACCGGCGCAAGCGCTTCCAGCATCACATCGGTGATTCCGTTCGGCAGGACCGTATCTTTCAAATCACGTGAACTCATGTCAGCCTCCTTCGCCAACCCTGGCGTTCTCCAACAAACCGCGCAATGTGGTAAGCGCATTGCGGATATGGGTTTTGACGGTTCCAAGCGGCATGTTGAGCTGGTCCGCGATCTGCTGATGACTCAGATCGCGCAAGAACGCGAGCGCGACAAGCTGCCGCTGCACACCAGTCAGCTGGGTCATCGCGGCGTGCACGGCGCTGTCACGTTGAAACATCACCATCAATTGTTGCGGATCAGTTGTGTGCTCATCGCTTTGCTCGGCCAATGAGCCTGGATCATCATGCGGATCGGCGTGATCGAGACGCCGCAACAAGTCCAGCGCGCGGCTGCGACATATTGTCAACACCCATGCCAGAACGCGGCCACGTTGCATGTCGTATTGATCAGCGCGCTGCCAAATCTGAAAATAGGTTTCCTCGACGACATCTTCAGCGTCTTGTGCCTTACGCGTGATGCGCAGCGCAAGCGCGTACACCCGGCTTGCGGTAGCGTCGTATAAAGCTGCGAAGGCGCTTTCATCGCGGTCTGCGATACGTGCCATCAACTGACGATAATGCGCGTCGTCCATGTTGCTGGCCAACACAGGAGTCACGGCAGGCGACACACATTG
Organism: Gammaproteobacteria bacterium; assembly: GCA_031370545.1. Lineage (GTDB taxonomy): Bacteria > Pseudomonadota > Gammaproteobacteria > SG8-11 > SG8-11 > UBA6921. The sequence continues at coordinate 5,076 of JANMQQ010000360.1, read as the reverse complement.
GGTCTCGAGTTGTTGCATGGCCTGATCATAACAAACGTTATGCGTATAGGTATCACGCGACGCCGACCCAATAGTCACTTCGAATTCCATCGTTCCTAACTCCGACTTAAAGACGTAATGCCTCACATCTACTACGCAACTGTGCGCGTTCTGGATGTATGAAATTTTCACGCAGAAATCCACATCCAGCGGTGCTGCGTACTGCGTAGTACTCCTCGAACACTCACATTCGTTCAACCTTATCAGGAGATCATCATGAATACTTTTCGACGTTTAGCTGTTCCCCTGACCATCGCGGCCTTGGCGGTACCCGCGCTTACCGCGCAGGCCTCCAGCCATCGCGAGGCTCCGTTTATCGCAGAAATGCCGAAAGTCGACGGCACGGATTTTTACATGTTCAACAGCTACGAAAATGGCCGCAGTGGATATGTCACATTGATAGCCAACTATGTGCCGCTACAGGATGGTTACGGTGGCCCCAACTACTTTATGCTCGACCCGGAAGCCCTATACGAAATCCATATCGACAACAACGGTGACGCAAAGGAAGACCTGACATTTCAATTCCGGTTCAACAATACGTTGAAGGATACGCAGCTCGACATCGGTGGCAAGAAGATCTCGATTCCGTTGATCAACTCCGGCCAGATCGGCGTCGGTAACACCGCCGCATTAAATGTCGAGGAAAGCTACCGCATCACGCTGATGCGGGGCGACCGACGTGGTGGAAAGAGTGCACCCATCGTCAATGCGGATAGCGGCGCAAGCACGTTTGCCAAACCGGTTGACAACATCGGTAACAAATCCATCCCCGACTACGCGGCCTACGCGAAGGCTCATACGTATAATGTCAAGCTCCCTGGTTGTGAGCTGCCAGGGCGCGTGTTCGTCGGTCAGCGCAAAGATCCCTTTGTCGTGAATCTCGGCGAGACCTTTGATCTGATCAACACCAATCCGCTCGGGCCGGTCAATGGCGAGTTGGATTCCCTGGAAGACAAAAATGTTACGTCGCTGATTCTTGAAATTCATTCGAGCTGTTTGACCCACGGTGATCCGGTCATCGGCGCCTGGACCACTGCCAGCGTACGCCAAGGCCGCCTGTTGCGTAGCACGCCTGACTTTGGCAAGCCCGCCCTCGAAGGCGGGCCGTGGGTGCAGGTATCGCGCTTGGGCATGCCCTTGGTGAATGAAGTCGTCATTGGGCTCAAAGACAAGAACAAGTTCAACGCCTCGAAACCAAAAGACGATGCGCAGTTCGCGGACTACGTCACCCATCCCACCTTACCTGCATTGATTGAAATCCTGTTTCCTATCGCCAAAGCGCCCACCCATTTTCCACGTAACGACTTGGTCACCGCGTTTCTGACCGGAGTGCCAGGTTTAAACCAACCAAAAAATGGGGTGCCATCGGAACAATTACGCCTCAATACCGGGACGCCTGCCGCAGCGAAGGGCATGCAGAACAATCTGGGCGTCATCGCTGGCGACGCGGCGGGATTCCCCAACGGCCGACGCCCGGGTGACGACATCGTCGACGTCGCATTGCGCGTGGTCATGGGCAAGCTGTGCACCCTCAACATCGGTTGCGTTCCGGCTGACGCACCCGTCGGCGATGCACCGCTAACCGATGGGGCATTGGTGAACGACAGCATGTTTTCCGACATGTTTCCGTACTTGCTTGATCCTCTGCCTGGCTCACCCAACTAACCACAAGGAGAACTCTCATGCTTAAAGTCAAGCTTGCGTTGTTATTGGGCTTCACATTGACGATGGCGGCCTGCGCAGATCGCAACAATCGCGATGACACCGCCGCTGCCAACACCGATGACGTAGCCCAATCGGGAACCCCCACGTATTTGGCGTACGTGCAAAAGATGATCGCCGCGACTAGCGACGACAGCGAGCCGTGGAATATCGACACGGTGCATGTCGAGCAGTTCGATGAAAGCGAAGCAAGTGATGTGATGTAAGGCAGGGCTCACGGGCTGTTGAAGTTTGCCTGCTTCAACAGCCCGCACGAGCAGACAAGCTACTCATAAAATGCATGAGAACTCTCCATGAAAATCGCATTTCATTTGTTCGCCACGTTACTTTGGCTTGAGCCAGCATTCGCTGAACCCTTCCTCCCAACCGATGACACGCTGGTGCTGGAACGCACGTCCATCACGCGCCGCAACCCCGACGATGCACGCCTGATTGCAATGCGCACGCGGCTGTCACAATTGCCCACCGATGCCACCACCGCCGCCGCCCTCGCACATCTGTATTTGCAGCGCGCACGCACTCAATCCGACCCGCGCTATTTAGGCTACGCGCAAGCCGTGCTTGCACCGTGGTCAACAGCCGAACAACCCCCAACTGAAATTCAACTACTGCGTGCAACCGCCGCGCAGAGCTTGCACGACTTCGACACCGCACTGCGCGATCTTGACATGATCTTGCAACGTCAACCTCACCATGCGCAGGCTCGCCTGACACGCGCCACCATCTACCAAGCCCGTGGCGAACTACCCGCCGCGCGTGCCGACTGCGAGCAACTCGCAGAGGCCGCCCGCGCGACCATTGCGCAGACTTGCATTGCCACTGTCGACGCACTGAGCGGCCACGCCGGGCGCAGTTACGCTCGCGTTGCTGCGTTGCGCGCCCAGCTTATGGATCACGATGGCGCGCTTGCGCCCTGGCTGGACGGCTTGCTCGCCGAATTCGCTGAACGCACCGGCAACCATGACGCGATTGCAGAAATACATTACCGCGCCGCGCTTGCTGCGACGCCTGACGACGCCTATCTGCTCGCCGCCTTTGCGGATTTTCTGCTTGATCACGCGCGCGCCAACGAAGTCACCGAGCTACTGCGCGACAAAACCCGTGCGGATGGATTGCTACTGCGCTTTGCCCTGGCGAAGCAACAACTTCGGGCGCCGGAAACCACACTACTCGTTGCCACGCTTACCGTGCGCTTCGCCGAGGCACGTGCACGCGGCACCGCATTGCATGTGCGTGAAGAAGCGATGTTGACATTAAAGCTTCGTAACGACGCCCCGCGTGCGCTCGCTCTCGCGCAGGAAAACTGGCAGGCCCAACGCGAACCCGCTGATGCACGCATCCTGCTTGAAGCGGCGCTCGCCGCACATCAACCACAAGGTGCTGCAGATGCGTTGCATTGGATGGAGCGGACCCGCATTGAAGATTCGGCGTTACGCGCGCTCGCAGCACGCCTCAACGAGATCCCAGCATGAAGATTACGTTGCGCGACCTGCCTTGTGCGCTGTTGCTGCTGGTGCTCACCGCACCCGCGTTCGCGCACAAATCCAGCGACAGCTATTTGCGAATTGACGTTGAGCAAGCGCATATTTCCGGCGCGTGGGACATCGCCTTACGCGATCTCGACTTCGCGCTCGCGCTCGACGCCGACGGCGACAGCGCGCTCACCTGGGGCGAAATTCGCGATGCACGCGCCCGCATTTTTGACTACGCGCTGTCACATCTGCGGCTCCTGACAGGCGCCGTGTCATGTCCAATCAATAGCAACGACGTGTTGATTGATCAACACAGCGACGGCGCCTACGCCGTGCTGCGTTTCAATGCGCAGTGTGCAGTCGCAGTCGATACGCTGGGTATTGACTACCAATTGCTATTCGAGCTGGATGCGCAACATCGCGGCTTGCTACGTCTGACCGCGAACGGCACCACGCAAAGCGCAGTGTTCGGGCCGGACACGCGCGTGCAGAAGCTATCGCTGGGAACCGCAACCGCATGGTCGGGATTTCGCGGCTATGTTCAGCTCGGCATGCAGCACATCGCGGCGGGATTTGATCACCTGTTGTTTTTGTTCGCGCTACTGCTGCCTGCCGTGCTGCGCCGCATAGACAATACCTGGCACAGCGTTGACCGCCTGTCACCCGCGCTGATTGCCGTCACCAAGGTTGTCACCGCATTTACGCTCGCCCATTCGATCACCTTGGCGCTCGCCGTGCTTGGCGTGGTGCAACTACCCTCGGCGCTGGTTGAAGCCGCCATCGCCGCATCCATCATCGTTGCCGCACTCAACAACGTGTGGCCAATGTTTTCAGAAAAACGCTGGACGCTCGCTTTTGCCTTCGGCTTGATGCACGGCTTCGGATTCTCCGGCGCCCTCACGGATTTAGGGCTCGCCCGCGAACAACTCGCCAGCGCCTTGCTCGGTTTCAACCTTGGCGTCGAAATCGCGCAGCTCGCATTCGTGGCGCTCGTCGTGCCCACGGTGTTTGTATTGCGTCGCCGTGTGCCGTACGTGCGCACCGTGCTTGCGCCCGGCTCGGCACTGATCGCGCTACTGGGCACGATGTGGTTGCTTGAGCGCGCGCTCGATATTTCGGTGCTGCGGTAAGTAAACCCAGCATAAATGTCACGTCCTGCACAAACGCTCGCTGCGATTGCGCCTAAAGCTCCCAGCATGCTGCTTTTTTCGACCGCCCCGCCCAGGAGGACTTAACCTATACGTCCGCGATGCCAACGTCATCGCCACACGTTACAACTACAAACGTGCGCAGCGGATCGCATTGCGCGACGACGTGGTTAGTAACTCGACCCGAAGAAAGGTCAAATTCCGCTCCGTGTTGTGAACATTGAATGCGGTCACCCACCACACAACCGGTGTCGAGCGCGATGCCGAAATGGCCGCATTTGTTTTCGAATGCGTAGATTTTTCCTTGGGCTTGCACCAGCAGCACGACAATGCCATTGACGGCGAATGCCTGCTTATAACCGTCAAATAAATCTGAGCGAGTCGCGAGACAGTGAAATGTCATGACTTGTGGATATAGCGAAAGGTGAGATTGATGCGCGGCGAAATAGTGTCGCGCTGCTTCGGCACGCAGTGCCGCCATTTTTCTTGAAAAACGTCGCTCATGGTTAGCAGGCTGCCGTTGTTGAGCGTCACATTGATGGTTTGTTTGGTCTGGTTATGTTGCACACGAAACACACGTGCGGCGCCAAAGCTTAGCGATGCGATGCAGGGTTGTGCGCCAAGCTCTTTTTCTTTGTCGGCATGCCAGCCCATTGAGTCGTTTTCGTCACGATATAAATTTGCAAGCACGC
>JANMQQ010000331.1:0-16180 GCA_031370545.1 Gammaproteobacteria bacterium | reverse complement strand
GTGGTGAGGTGCTCGGTGAAGACTGTTTTAAGATGATAGGTGATACGCTCGATGAGATCTTGCGCATTGGCACGCGCGCCCCACAAAGGTGTGCCGGTATCTTCGGCAAGGCGCTTTAGACTGGCCGGTGACTTCATCCCGTCGGAGACAATAATGGCGACCGGATCGGCTACATGAACTGCATCCACGCTCCGCGGATTCAAGTGCTCGGACACAAAGAGCTCGACTACCTCAACAAGCTTGGAAAAAACGCCCACGCCGATGTGATCGTGCATCTGTTTAGCGACGATCCGGTCGCCATCATTGTCTCCGACGGAATGAAGTCACCGGCCAGTCTAAAGCGCCTCGCCGAAGATACCGGCACACCTTTGTGGAGCGCGCGTGCCAATGCGCAAGATCTCATCGAGCGTATCACCTATCATCTTAAAACAGTCTTCACCGAGCACCTCACCACGCATGGCGTGTTCATGGAAATTGTCGGCGTGGGCATTTTGCTTACCGGCGAAAGCGGCATTGGTAAAAGCGAACTGGCGCTGGATTTACTCAGTCGCGGGCACCGTCTAATCGCCGACGATGCTCCGGAATTTTACCGCGCGGAGCCGGGTATTATCATGGGCAGCTGCCCGCCGGTGTTGCGCGATTTTCTGGAAGTGCGCGGTCTGGGCGTGCTGAATATCCGCGCGATGTTTGGTGAGAGTGCGATCAAGCAAACGCAACAGTTGCAGTTGACTGTGGAGTTAGTGAAGATGACCGATGAACAACTTAGCCGTACGCAACGGCTGAGCACCGCGCGACAGACCTACGATGTGCTGGGCACACCGATTCACAAAGTGACACTGCCGGTCACACCGGGACGGCATCTGGCGGTAGTGGTAGAATGTGCCGCGCGTAACCAGATATTGCTTAATCAGGGCTACGACGCCTTTGGTGCATTCTCAAGCCAGCAACGCGCCCGCATGGAGCAGCAGCCACCATGAAGTTGTATGTCGTCAGCGGCGTCTCGGGTTCGGGAAAAAGTACCGCGCTCAACGTCTTCGAAGATTTAGACTTTTACTGCATCGACAATTTGCCTGCGGGCCTGTTGCCCGCCTTTGCGCAACGCATGTCGGCGAACGTCAACAGTTGCCCGATTGGTGCAGCGGTCGGCATCGACGCACGCAATATTTCCGACGACATCGCGAATTTTCCGAAAATACTGGCCGAGCTCAAAGCGGGCGGCATCGTTTGCGAAACTTTGTTTTTGTACGCTGAAGATAGCGTGCTGCTCAAGCGCTTCAGTGAAACCCGCCGCAAACATCCGCTCTCTGATATCGCCATTCCGCTGGCTGAAGCCATACTGCGTGAACGCAAGGTACTGGAACCCATTGCGGGCTGTGCGGATCTTTTTGTCGACACCAGTCACTACAACATTCACCAATTACGCGATGCGATCAGAACTCGCGTGCTGGACAAGCCGCAACAGACCCTGTCGCTGTTGTTTGAATCCTTCGGCTTCAAACGCGGCGTGCCCACCGACGCCGACTTCGTGTTTGATGTGCGTTGCCTGGCCAATCCGCACTGGGTGCCGACGCTGCGTGATAAAACCGGGCTGGATAGCGAAGTTGCCGGGTTTCTGGAACGCGATCCGCATGCCACGCGGATGTTCGAAGACATTCGCTCGTTCCTGGAACGCTGGCTACCGCAATTCGAAGCGGACAATCGCAGCTACCTGACCGTTGCGATTGGTTGCACCGGTGGGCAGCATCGTTCGGTTTATATCGCACGCCGCCTGGCCGATCATTTTGCAAAAACTCGCAGCGGCGTGCTCGCACGCCATCGGGAACTCGTATGAGCGTCGGCTTGTTGATTATCACGCACGACGATGTGGGGCGCGTGTTGCTCGACACCACGCTGGGCATGCTGGGCGTACAACCGATTCCAACGGCACTATTGGGCGTGACCAACGACAAAGACCCGGATACCCTGCTGGACCGGGCTCACCATCTGACGCGCGAGGTTGACAGTGGCGGAGGGGTGCTGGTGTTGACTGATTTATTTGGCAGCACGCCCAGTAATATTGCCTCGGCGCTGCAACGCGATCATCATGTCCGGGTCATTGCCGGCATCAATTTGCCGATGCTGTTGCGGGTGATGAATTACCCTAAATTGAGTCTGACCGAATTGGCCGAAAAAGCTTTGAGTGGTGGCCACGACGGAGTTCTTCTTTGCGCGGAGGTACGCTAGTGGTCGAACGCGACGTGCCCATTATCAACAAGCTTGGGCTGCACGCACGCGCAGCTGCAAAATTTGTCACGCTCGCGTCCAGCTACAGCTGCGATGTTCAATTGGCGCGCAATCAACGGGCAGTCAACGGCAAAAGTATCATGGGCGTGATGATGCTCGCCGCCGCCAAAGGCAGCACCGTCAAAATTATCGTCAACGGAGTTGACGAGCTCGAGGCGCTGGATAGCCTCGCCGAATTGGTCAACAACCGGTTCGATGAATCCGAGTAGTCCCCGCAGACTTGACTGCACCTATCGTGGGATCTACAGGCTATGGCTCTCGCATTGCAAGGCATCAGCGTTTCTAAAGGCTACGCCGTCGGTAAAGCGCGAGTGCTGCTGCGCGAGCGCGTGGAAATCCCGCAGTATGAAATCGACGCTGCACACGTGCACAGCGAAACCGAACGCTACCGTAGCGCGGTCGATCATGCTCAGCATCAATTACGTGCGATTCGCAAACAAATTCCCAAACACACACCGCCGGATATTGCCGCGTTCATCGACACTCATCTGTTGATGCTGAAAGACCCCACGCTGACCGAGGGTCCGCTCAAACTGATCAAGTCAAATCGCTGCAATGCCGAATGGGCATTGCAACTGCAACGTGATGCGCTGGTGAATACCTTCGACGAAATGGACGACGCTTATTTGCGTACCCGCAAAGATGATGTCGACCATGTGGTGCAACGCATCCAGCGCGCGCTGGTACAACCTGCCCATGACATCACCCAGCAACCAACAGATTACCTGCGTGGTCGCATCGTCGTCGCCGAGGATGTGAGTCCTGCGGACACCTTGTTTTTTCAAAACCATGACATCGCCGGTATCGTGGCGGAACGCGGCGGCCTGACGTCCCATACGGCGATTCTCGCCCGTAGTTTGGGCATTCCTGCGCTGGTTGGCGTCGCGCATGTGCGACGTATGTTGAGCGATGACGAAGTCGTGGTGATCGACGGGCAAAGCGGAATACTGCTTGCGGGCGCCGACCTTGGCACAATTGACTTCTTCCAACGCCGTCAGCGCGAGCTCAAACGCTACCGTGCTTCCCTCACGCAGCTCCGCAGCACTGCGGCCGTCACCGCCGACCAGCACGCCGTGACGCTGTATGCGAATATCGAACTGCCAACGGATATAGCCGCTGCAAAAAAGAACGGTGCCGCCGGCGTTGGTTTGTATCGCACCGAATTCCTGTTCATGGAACGTGACACGCCGCCCAGCGAAGAAGAGCAGTACCAGGTCTATACACATATAGTAAAAACACTCAAAGGCGCTCCGGTCATCATTCGCACCCTTGACCTGGGCGGTGATAAACACGCGCAGCATGGCGCGCAGGGTCATACGCTCAATCCCGCCCTGGGTCTGCGCGGCGTGCGTTACAGCCTGCGCGATCCGCAGCTTTTTAAGACCCAGCTGCGCGCCATTTTACGCGCGTCGGCACATGGCGCCGCGCGCGTGATGTTCCCGATGTTGACAGGCATGCAGGAATTGGTGCAAGTGGCACATCTGCTGGAGCAAGCAAAAGCGGAGCTCGCCACGCGTAATCAACGCTTCAATGTGCAAATTCCGTTGGGCTGCGTGATAGAAACCCCGGCCGCTGCGTTGTTGGCGAAGCGCCTGGCGCGCTGTGTGGACTTTCTGTCTATCGGGACCAACGATTTGGTGCAATACACTTTGGCAGTGGATCGCAGCGACCACGACGTGGCACATTTGTACGACCCGCTCCACCCCGCTGTGCTGCTGCTGATTCGTGACATCATTCGCGCCGGGACCGAGGCACGCGTGCCGGTGATGTTGTGCGGCGAAATGGCCGGTGATCTGCGCTATACGCGCCTGCTGCTGGGCCTGGGCTTACGCGAATTCAGCATGAATGCAGCGTCGCTGCTGGAAGTGAAATGGTTGATTCAAAACAGCGACGTCAGCCAGCTGCGCGGTCGCGTTACCCGACTACTGGCCAGTCACACACCGCAAGAAGCCATCACCTTGCTGGAACGCATTAATAAATGACAAAACCTGTCACCCCGTTACTAGCTGCCGATATCATCATCGAGCTGCTCAACCCACCCGACCGACCGGTGGTATTGATCGAACGCCGTTATCCACCGCTCGGCTGGGCGATCCCCGGTGGCTTTGTCGACGTGGGCGAAACACTGGAAAGCGCTGCGCGCCGTGAGGCACACGAGGAGACCGGATTAAATGTCACGCTCATCGTCCTGCTCGGCTGCTATTCTGACCCACGCCGCGATGCGCGCGGCCACACGGTAAGCGCCGTGTATGTCGCGACTGCCAGCGGTGCTCCGCAAGCGCTCGACGATGCCAGGAACGTCGCGCTGTTTACGCCCGAACAATTTCCTCAATTACTAGCCTTTGACCACCAACAGATTCTGCAAGACTATCTACATTTTCGAGCCAGCGGCGAACGACCCGCACCCGGGAAATAACATCGTATACACACACCGCGCGTGAACTAATGCCTGCCCAATTTTTTCGTCTCGTGCCATTTGCACTTTCACTGGACGTCGACATCACCGGTACGGTGGCGTTGGCAAACGACTCGCTAAATGTGACTTATGTTATCGCCGGGGCGGCGGAGCGCATTAAATTTGCGAGTGCCAGCCCGCAGCCATCGCGGAAAAGTGAATTGTGGCGCACTACATGTTTTGAGCTGTTCATGAAGCTGCCTATCACGACGGAGTACTGGGAATTTAATCTTGCGCCGAGCCTTGATTGGAATGCATACCGATTTACAAACTACCGCAGCGCGCTTCAACAGGAAGCGCACATTGCCGACATCAAGATTGCGACCGAAGTTGCGAATCGAAACCTCACGCGTTTACAGGCAACGCTGCCGTTACCGTTGCGCGTAGTCGGGCAGCCACTGGCCATCGGCATCAGCAGTGTGATTGAGGATCGCGAAGGCAACATGCATTATTTTGCTTTGCGGCATGCGGGCATTAAACCCGACTTCCATGATCCGGCGGGTTTTGACATTAAGATTGATCCGGCATCGGCATGAAGTTATTTCAGCGGGAACCCACTCCATCATGATCATTCTTGGCATTGACCGCTTGACCGGCGACCCGTCTCTGCAACGCAAGTTCGCGGGCAAACGCATCGCCATCGCCGCACATCCCGCGTCGGTGAACGCCGATTTGCAACTGAGTATTGACGCTCTCAAACAGCGCACGCGCCTCAACATCACGGCGGCGTTTGGTCCACAGCACGGCATGCGCGGCGACAAGCAAGACAATATGGTGGAGTCCGAAGATTATCTTGACCCGGTGCATGGCATGCCGGTGTTCAGCCTGTACGGCACGGTGCGTCGCCCGACGGACACCATGATGGATTCGTTCGACGTGTTGCTGTTCGACATTCAGGATTTAGGTTGCCGCATTTACACCTACATCACCACGCTGCGTTATTTACTCGAAGCCTGCGCGCTGCACAAAAAAGCCGTGTGCGTGTTGGACCGGCCTAATCCCGCCGGTCGGCCCATCGAAGGCAACCTGCTACAACCGGGCTGGGAAAGCTTCGTCGGTGCCGGCCCCATCGCGATGCGTCACGGCCTCACGGTGGGCGAACTTGCTCAATGGTTTGTTGATCATTTCAAACTGGATGTGGAGCTGGACATCATACCGATGTCAAATTATGACCCCAACGCCGCACCGGGTTACGGATGGCCGGCGGGAGACATGCCATGGATAAATCCCAGCCCGAACGCTTCTAGTCTCAACATGGCACGTTGTTACTCTGGCTCGGTATTGATTGAAGGCACGGAATTGTCTGAAGGACGCGGCACCAGCGTGCCATTGGAAATGATGGGCGCGCCTGATATCGACATGGTCGCCGTGCTGAAGAAAATGACGGCGTTCGCTCCGCACTGGCTGCAAGGCGCTTACATCCGTCCGTGCTTTTTCCAGCCGACTTTTCACAAACACACCGGCAAGCTGTGTCAGGGCTTTCAGGTTCATACCGATTTCTCCGGCTATCGCCATCACGAATTCAAACCGTTTCGGTTGACGTTACTGTTTCTCAAAGCCATTCGTCTCTGCAAACCGGATTACCGTCTATGGCGCGACTTTCCCTACGAGTACGAAACCGCACGCCTGGCCTTCGATGTAATCAACGGCGGAACATCTATGCGCGAGTGGGTGGAAGATATTGGTGCCGACGCGCAGGATCTGGAAAAGCTGCTGGCGGTTGATGAAGCTCAGTGGCAGGAGTCAGTGCGTGACTTCTGGTTGTATTGATGACCGTAGCGTGCGCCATGCGCACAACGTTCGCAGGGGGAAACGGCCTCGTGCGCATGGCGCACGCTACATTAGATTGCCAACCGTTTATTAACATCGCTCGCTAGCCAGCAACAATCACCCGGTTGCGCCCCTGTCCCTTAGCCGCATACAGAGCGGCATCGGCGCGCTGTATCAACGTTGCCACGTCCTCATCGGTACGAGCATGTGCCAGGCCTAGACTAATAGTGATATCGACCGTGTGGCTCTGCACATTGATCGGCGAACTTGCAACACGTAGGCACACCCGCTCGGAAATTTCCTGCGCCGTACTCAGCGGTGTGTTGTGAAACACCACCATGAATTCTTCGCCGCCGTAACGCCCAACCACATCGGCATCGCGCACTGCGGCGCGCAAGCGCGCAGCGACTTCGCGCAAGACACCATCACCCACCAGATGGCCATGCGTATCGTTGATGAATTTAAAATGGTCAAGATCCGCCATAACCACGCACAGCGGTGTCGCTTGGCGACGGGCCTGATCCAATGCAGCGGTTAACACCGATATCACCTGGGCGTGGTTTGCCAGTCCGGTAAGTTCGTCGGTTTGCGCCAGGTGCCGCAACTGCTCTTCTTCTTGCTTGAGACTTTCAAGCGATTTTTCCAGGTGTTTCATTTGCGACAGATGGTACGTATCAATCGCCAGCGACATGTCGAGCGTGGTGATCTTGCGCACGAACGCCGACAATTTTTCGCGCGCGGCGTGATCCTGCGAAACGTGCGGTGGGAATGCATCGTGAATGATTTGCGCCAGCAAACGATATGCACATACATACAGGCTCAGCGGAATGCCGACACGCGCGTGCGCCACACCCACGCGCAAACGTTCGTCGAAATATTCTTTGGTGTGAAACGCGATGCCCAAATTCAGCAAATAATTTTTTTGCGTATGCTTAAGGCTTTCGATCAACGCATCGCTGTTCAGAAAGCGGCGCATTTGCGGATGCTGTAACAACTCTTCATAAAACGCCGCAGCGATTCGCTCCAACTCCGGTACAATCACTTCGTGTTGTAGTTGCTCACCCAGCGCTTGGTCGTGCGCATCGAGTTCCAGTAACGCCAGCCGCGCTTTGATTGCATCAGCGGTGAATCCGAATTGGTCACAGTAGTTCGTCATCGAACGGCTCTCGTAACGAAGGCAAATCTCTCGACTCGCAGACGCGTTGAACTTTTTAATGTTGTCACTATCATATGTCGCCAGTCCCTCCTTGGCACGCAACGGAAGACACCATGAACAATGACGTGCTGGTCAGCGTTGACCAAGTCTCACGATTTTACGGCCCGCTCCGCGCGGTGAATTCGGTCAGCTTCGAAGAACGGCGCGGTGAGGTGCTGGGCTTTCTCGGCCCCAACGGCGCGGGCAAAACCACCACCATGCAAATGATCACCGGCAATCTCGCACCCAGCGCCGGGCAGATCAAAATTCACGGTATTGACATTCTGGACGAACCCAAACGCGCGAAGGCGGAAATAGGCTTTCTGCCTGAGCAGCCGCCGCTGTATCGCGAGCTGACGGTGGATGAATACCTGACCTACTGCGCGCGCTTGAACCGCGTGCCGAATGCGAAACTCGCCAGCGCGCTGGACAACGCCAAGCAACGTTGCGGCCTCACGCAAGTGAGCTCGCGGCTGATCGGAAATTTGTCCAAGGGCTATCAACAGCGTGTCGGTATTGCGCAGGCGATCATTCATTCGCCCGCCGTGGTGATTCTCGACGAACCCACTGTCGGTCTCGATCCGATTCAGATTCGCGAAATCCGTTCTCTGATCCGCGAGCTGGGCGGCACGCACAGCGTAATTTTATCCACGCACATTCTTCCCGAAGTACAGGCCACCTGCGACCGCGTGCAGATCATCAACAAAGGCAGCCTGGTGATGAGCGACACCATCGCGGGCTTGACACAACGCATGCTGGGCTCCGGCTTGCTCGTCGCGCTACGCAAGAGCGTGGAACCCAGCGCGTTGCAAGCGGTGCCCGGTGTATTGAACGTTGAAGCGCTGGGTGAAAATCGTTACCGCCTGCACTTCGCGGAAAATCAAAATCCGGCCGAGGCGATTGTCGAAAAGTCCGTGCAACAGGGCTGGGGCTTGTACGAACTGACCCCCGAACGTATGTCGCTGGAAGAAGTATTCGTTAACATCACGCGCACTGAAGCGCCTGCCGAAACGCCCAGGGAGGCCACCGCATGAACAGCATCTTCACCATCGCTGCACGCGAATTACGCAGCCTATTTTTGTCGCCGCTCGCTTGGACCATTCTCGCTGTGGTGCAACTGGTCATGGCGTATTTCTTTTTTGCGTTGCTGGATCGATTCATCATGGCGCAACCGCAATTGGCGCAAATGGAAGTTCCACCCGGCGTTACCGAGGCGGTCGTGGCGCCACTGCTTGACACGGCGGGCATCGTGCTGCTGCTGATTGCACCGATGCTCACCATGCGTCTGCTCAGTGAAGAGCTGCGCAATCAAACCTTGCCGTTGCTGTTCTCCGCGCCGGTGTCGATGACGGAAATCATTTTGGGCAAATATCTGGGCATGCTTGGCTTTTTCATTCTGATTCTGGTACTCATCGCACTAATGCCGTTGTCGCTCTACTCCGGCACCTCGCTCGACACTGGCGTGCTGTTGTCCGGGCTCATGGGCTTGGGTTTGTTGCTGGCCAGCATCGCAGCGATCGGCCTGTTCATGTCGTCGCTGACCGCGCAGCCCACGGTGGCGGCCATCAGCACCTTCGGCGCATTACTGCTGCTGTGGATTCTGGACACCGCCACCACCACTGGCGGCGACATGGGCGGCAGCGTGTTGGCCTATCTGTCCATCTTGCGTCACTACCAACCGCTGCTTAGTGGCGCATTCAAAAGTGTCGACGTGGTGTACTACCTGCTGTTCATCGGCACCTTCATCATCTTGAGCATCCGGCGTCTCGACTCTTACCGTTTGCAGCACTGAGGACACGCGCCCATGTTAGTGACAAAAAAATCCCAGCTCCAAATTCGTTGGCAAACCACTTCATTCGTGCTCCTGTTTCTGGGCGCGGTCGGCTTGCTGGCGTGGCTGTCCACGCGTTATTCGTTTGAAGCGGACTGGACCGCCAACAAGCGCAATTCATTATCCGAAGCGAGCATCGCGGCGCTCAAAGTCATTGAAGGTCCGGTCAACGTCACCGCTTATGCAACTGAAGATGAAAGCATCCGACGCGGCATCACCGAGTTGATCAAACGTTACCAGCGCGTCAAGCCCGACCTGCAACTCACCTTCATCAATCCTGAAGCTGAACCTGAACAGGTACGCCAGCTCAACATTACGTTGAACGGCGAACTGATTTTTAATTACGCGGGACGTTCCGAGCACGTAAAGGAATTTTCAGAGCAAAGTCTGACCAACACTTTGCAACGCTTGGTGCGTTCCGGTGATCGCTGGCTGGTGTTTGTTGAAGGCCACGGCGAACGCGCGGCGCAAGGCGCCGCCAACCATGATTTAAGCGGCTGGGTGCGCCAGCTCACCAGCAAGGGCATGAAAGTGCAGTCAGTCAACCTGGCCAACACGCCGCAAATTCCAAAGAACACCAGCGTACTGGTGATTGCGGGAGCGCAGGTTGACTATTTACCCGGCGAAGTAAAAATCCTGCGCGACTTCGTGGAGCATGGCGGCGATGTGTTGTGGTTGGCCGATCCGGGTTCATTGCATGGCTTGCAGCCGCTGGCTGAGCAACTGGGCATCGAGTTTTATCCTGGCGTGATCGTCGATCCGACTTCGCAGCTGTTCGGCATCAACGATCCGCGTTTCGCGATTGTTGCGGAGTACCCCATGCATCCGGTCACGCGCGGCTTTAATCGCATGACCCTGTTCCCGCAAGCCGCCGGTATTGACTTTAAAAAGCCGGAAGGCTGGCAAGGCGAACCCATTCTGCAAACGGTCGAACGCACTTGGTCAGAGACCGGCAAACGGAGCGGTGACATCGCCTACGACAAAGGCAAAGATATACCCGGCCCGCTCACCGTGGGCATCGCCATGAACCGGGAAATTAAAGATGCCGCCCCCGTCACTGGCACGGAAGGCAAACGCGAGCAACGCGTCATTGTGGTCGGCGACGGCGATTTCATATCGAACAGCTTTCTGGGTAACGGCGGCAACCTCGACCTGGGCATGAACATGGTCAACTGGTTGAGCCACGACGACACCCTGATTTCGGTGCCAGCGAAGACCGCACTCGACCGCAATCTGGAATTGTCTAAACCTGCGCAGATTATCATCGGCTTCGGCTTCTTGCTGTTGCTACCCGCATTGCTGGTCGGCAGCGGCGTGATGATCTGGATGAAGCGACGGAAGCGGTGATGCTGGTGTAGTGATTCATCTCTATGATGAAGCGTAAAAACTACAACAAATGACACGGTTGACATGATGCGCCCCTTCCCCCTGCAAGGGGGAAGGTTGGGATGGGGGTGTTCATAGGTGCCCACTAAATTCACCTACCCCCATCCTGCCCTTCCCCCTTGCAGGGGGAAGGAATACTCCGATTACCCAGACTTACTACGTTTAAAGACGATGCCACCATGAACAAACGCCTGATACTCAATCTTTCCCTCGCCGTCATCATCATTGTGTTGGCGTTGTTAGTGATCTTCGAACCTGGCAAAGACAAGGCCCCTGAGCTGCCCAAACTCACGTCCCTGGCCGAAGACAAAATCCAGCACGTCACGATTGAACGCGTTGGCCGCGATACCTTGGTGTTCGACAAGCAAGCGGATGGGTGGCACATCACTCAACCACTGCAACTGCGGGCCAATGAATTTCGCGTCACGGGTGTCGCGCACGCTGCGCAAACACCCAGCCATGCGCGCTTCCCGCAAGCGGGTCGCGATCTCAAACAATACGAACTCGATGCTCCCAAAATCAAACTGACGCTGGACGGCCAGTTGATCGAATTCGGCGGCGTGAATCCGCTCGACAATCGCCGCTACGTGCGTGTCGGCGACACGATTCATTTGGTCGCCGATGACGTATTCCTGCGCGCCAACGGCGACGCTGCCGGTTTCGTCAGCACCGCTCTGGTGCCCGAACACGCGCAAGAACTCACCGAAATCAAACTGCCGCAAATGACCGTGCAAAAAGACAAAGACAGCGGTAAATGGACCGTGACCCCACCGGTCGCCAACCTCTCCACCGACGACATCGTTAAATTTGTCGACGAATGGCGCCACGCGCAAGCCCTGCAAGTCAGCGCCTACAACGGCACCCCCACCGGCGAACACGTCATGTTAAGTTTCTCCGGTACGACGCCACCGCTGTCGTTCGACCTGATGGGCAAAAACGACGATTTAATTCTCGGCCGCAAAGACGCCGGCGTGATGTATCAGTTCACCTCTGAAATACGCCAACGCATGTTCACGCTCAAGCCTGCGAGTGACAGCAGCGCAGCCACTCCACAACAACCTATTATCCCGAAGCCCTCTAACTAATTTTTTGTTTTCTGATTTATAGTGGGCCGCGCCCTTTTAGCATGCCAGCAAGGCTGCACTACAACAACGAGCAGATAATTCGTATACCTTCTTTAATCTCATCTTCAGACAATGCGGCGAGCCCGAATATCAGTCCGTCCTGCGTGGATTCCAGCGTGAACTCCGCCAGGCGATAGATACCGACGCCGTGGTCCAGCGCTCGCTGCACCAAGCCTGCGACATCGAACCCCTTAACCGCGAGGGCCACGATATGAAATCCCTGCGCACTTTTCGGCAACACAAAATGTGGCGCGAGATGGCGCTCAACGGATTGGCGCAGCAATTCCAGACGCGCGGTGTAGTCGCGCTCCGAGCGTCTTACGAGTTTTAGCAAATCACCATTTTCGAGCAGCGATTCCAGACACAACTGAATCGGCAAGGACACTTGCCGGTCCGTCAGCCACTTCGCGCGGATGAGGGTGTCGCGCAGACTTTTGGGGGCAACGATAAAGCCGAGTCTGAATTGCGGAAACAGGTACTTCGAAAAGCTCCCCAGATAGATGACGCGATCCTGGTGATCGTCGGCTTTCAGACCCGTTCCCAGGTTACCAACCGAGTAAAGCTCGCCGTCATAGTCATCCTCAATTATAAAAGCGCCTTGTCTTGACGCAAGCTCCAGCAACGCTTCGCGCCGCTGCGTCGACAGCCGGTAGCCCAAGGGAAACTGGTGATTCGGCGTGAGGTACACAAGCTTGACATCAGCAGCCAGCTTCGAAATCTCCATGCCCTCTTCATCAACGGGCACTGCGGACACTTGGAATCCGTTGGCACGAAATAGTTTCGGCACCAGGGGGTAACAGGGATCTTCAACGGCAATCTTCCTCCCACGGCCTGCAAACAACCTTGCGATCAAGTCCAGCGACTGATGGGTTCCGGAGGTCAGAACGATGTCCGACGCCTGGCAAGGTAAGCCGCGTGTGGCGCGCAGGTGGTTTGCTATGAGCGTTCTCAGTCGCATGCGACCGGCCGGATCGTTGACGTCGGCAGCGCTGATGTCGGCTTGCGACAAGCGACTGATGGCGCGCCGCATCGGCATGGCGCAGGCGTCCAAGCCGATGCGATTCGGCAGGCCGGGACGAAAATCAATGCGCGCCGTGCGCGCCGCAAGAATATAGGGCTTCGCGGGCAGCGCGCGCGCCCAGTCGCTCAGCAACTCGGCAACGTTGTCATGGCCAGCGCTGCGGGTATCCGGCGCGGCCGCCGTGCCCGAGACAAACGTACCCGCACCCACGCGACCGGAAACAAGACCGTCTGCGGCCAGCATGTCGAACGCGACGGTTACACAGTTACGCGAAACGCCAAATTGTTTTGCGAGCTTACGGGTGGCAGGCAAGCGGTCTCCGGGTTTGAGCCGCTGCTTGCTGATCTCGTCGCGCAGGAGTTCAAAGAGCTGCCTGGCCTTCCCGCGTGCAGCGCGGGTGAGAGCAATTCCGGCGTCACTCGCCGGTGGGGTCGCTGACTTCATGAATGGCTCCATACATTTAGGCGAAATTGGCACTTTAGCGCGGCGGGCGCCGCCGCTTAGACTTCACGGCAACAGGCAGGGTGATGTCGCTGCATTTCGACATTGGCAAGCATCCACAACATCGGTACACAAGGATCTGGATATGTACGCTCTCGTTCTACCGCTACTTTTAGCCTTCACAACAGTTATTGCGCTACCGGGTTGCAGTCCGTCCAAGGCCGCGCAGGAGCCCGACGTCAAGCCGCTGCATTTCATCGACATGACGCACGAGATCCCGACGTTCAAACCGAGCACGACGGACCCGACCAAACCCGACCTGAGCGCGCCAATTTTACACAGCACGCCGGTTCCCGGCTTCGGTCCGCAAGCCGTCTTGTATCCGCCAGACGTGTTTCCGACCAACGAAGGCTACTTCAATTCCGCCTCGGTTCTGCTGCAGGAGCATGCCGGTACGCATCTCAACAGCACCAACCATTTCATCAACAACGCAAGCAGCCAAGAGCCCGGCGGGATTCCAGTCGATCAACGTAAGGCGGTGCATGAATTACCCATCGAGCAACTGGCCGGTCGCGTGGTGCTAATCGACATTTCCGAACGCGTGCGTGCCGAGTTGGCGAAGAATGGCGGACACCCGCATCTCGACACCAAGGTCACTGATTTCAGCGATAACTCGCTGGCCACCGTGCGTGCGCAAGACATCGACCGCATCGCGGACCAGATTCGCGACGGCGTGTGGCTGGTTGCGCGTCTGGGCTGGGACCAGTTCTATCCCGGAGGCGAGGACTGGGATGCCTCGCCGTACGTTAACGGCTTGAACCATCCGGGCTTCACGCGCGAGGCGCTCGACCGGTTGATCGCGATCATGGACGCCAAGCACGTCAAAATTGCCGGCATCACCGCCGACAGCTTCACCTGCGATTCCGGCCAGGGCGCGAAGGGTACGGATGACAAATATTCCAACTCCTGGCCGTCGCACGTGAAGCTCTACCAGCGCGGCATCGTGAGCGTGGAAAATCTCGCTAACGTCGGCGCGCTCGCGGACGCCATCGGCCGTGGCGAAAGCTGCTCGGTGGTCATGGGTGTGCTGAAGCACGTGGGCGGTACCGGCGGACCGGTTCGAGTGGTTGCAGCCTGTCAGCAATAGCGGTTTGGCGAAGACGGTTTATTACGCTGCATGTAAATGTTAGCTACTTGGCTGGTCACTTACATGGTTCGCTATGAACGCAAATGGAGATACCCATGAACAAGGCACGGCAACTCGTATTACTCGTCATTTTCAGTTGCATTTTTTGCGTTAATTCGGCGCTCGCCGCAGCCAATAAAATCGGGATTTTAGTCTTCGATGGTTTTTTAACCAGCGATGTCACCGCGCCGATTGAAGTCTTTGGTGCCGCGACTAAAAAGGCGTGGTTTTCATCCTATGAAGTCGTCGTTATTTCTGCGACCAAGAACAAGGAGGTGCGCTCTGAAGAGGGGTTAAAAATTATTGCCGATAAAACCATCTACGATGATCTCAAGCTGGATGTGTTGCTGGTGCCCAGCGCCTATGAAATGGACAGATTTTTGAAGAACAAAGACCTCATCCAATTTATCAAAAAGCAAAACCAGTCAGCATCGTGGATGGCAAGCAATTGCTCCGGCGCTTTTTTACTCGGCGAGGCTGGCGTGCTTGACGGGAAAAATGCCACGACCTGGGCCGGAGGCGAAAAGGGCCTCGCCAAAGCCTATCCAAAAATAAAAGTTCAAACCGATCAAAACGTGGTGCTTGATAGCAAGGTCATCACCTCGAATGGCGGCCCCGTCAGCTATCAGGCGGCATTTGAACTACTGACCAAGTTAAGCTCGGAGAAATTTTCCAAAGAAATTTCCGAGGCGATACAATTTAACCGTCTGGCAAGGGCATTCAAGCCTTAACACGTCAACCGGAGGCCGCTTGATTAACGACACAATTCTGAAAGACGCCGAACGCGTGGTGCGCATCACCATGGTCGTCATCTTGTTGACCGCCGGGACCAGCAAGTTTTTCAGCCACGGCGGTTTTCACGCTTATTATTTAGGCCTGTTTCAAGGTGATTTGCGAATCAAACTTCCACCCGGTTTGGTGAGCGCCTATCTTCAACTAATCCCGTATATCGAGGTCACTCTGGGGCTGGCGCTGCTGAGCAACACCTACAAGCGTTACACGGTTTACGGATGGTTCGCCTTCATGCTCAGCCTCATGGTGGGTCATTACGTGTTGCAGGAATGGTCAGCGGTCAACGACATGCTGAGCTACATTTTTCTCGGTCTGTTAGATTTGGTGCTGCCGAACCATCGTTCGTGGTTGCGTAGAGACCCGATTTGATCCTGAAGAAAGTTTCACAGGAGCCCAATGAAACCCAAGCTTATTAGCTTCAAGCTCTGCCCCTTTGTGCAGCGGGCCACTATCGTACTTGAACATAAAATGGTCGAGCATGACATTGAGTATATCGACCTGGCCAATCCACCCGCCTGGTTCATCGAACTTTCACCTTTAAAAAAAGTACCAGTGCTGCTGGTGGGCGAGAACGTCATCTTCGAATCCATGGTGATCAATGAATACCTTGATGAGGCTTATCCGCATCGACTCCATCCACACGATATTATTCTCCGCGCCAAGAACCGCAGCTGGATCGAGTTCGGCAGCGAGTGC
>JANMQQ010000318.1:0-3368 GCA_031370545.1 Gammaproteobacteria bacterium | reverse complement strand
CATATCAACAAGCAGGAATCCTCGCCAAATGGTTGGTTACACCACCGCTGCCCACCGTGGCACAGCGCGTGCTGATGTCTCGACAGTTCGGTGAGCACTCACCTGAATCGGTAGGGGGACTAGCAGTAGCGACACGGCCGTCCGACGTTTGACTACGCGGGTATCGACATAATTCTTTAGGAGAGGAATCAAATGAAATCATCAAAATTGGGACTCGTTGCCAGCGCGCTGCTGTTCGGCACGTTCGGCGCGCAGGCCACCGAAGACACCATCAAGGTCGGCGTGCTGCATTCGTTGTCGGGCACGATGGCGATCAGTGAAACCACATTGAAAGACACCATGCTGATGCTGATCGACGAGCAAAACAAAAAAGGCGGATTGTTGGGCAAGAAGCTTGAAGCGGTGGTGGTTGACCCGGCTTCCAACTGGCCGTTGTTCGCGGAGAAAGGTCGCGAGCTCATTCAAAAAGACAAGGTTGCCGCGATCTTCGGTTGCTGGACCTCCGTGTCACGCAAGTCGGTGCTGCCGGTGATTGAAGAATTAAACGGGCTGTTGTTTTATCCGGTGCAATACGAAGGCGAAGAGTCATCGCGCAATGTGTTCTACACGGGTGCGGCTCCGAATCAGCAAGCGATCCCCGCTGTTGATTACTTGATGAATGATTTAAAAGTCACGCGCTGGGTGTTGGCCGGTACCGATTACGTGTACCCGCGCACCACCAATAAAATCCTGGAAGCTTACCTGCTGGCCAAGGGCGTGAAGAAAGACGACATCATGATCAACTACACACCGTTCGGTCATTCGGATTGGCAGAACATCGTTTCCGATATCAAGAAATTCGGCACCGCAGGCAAGAAGACTGCCGTGGTCTCGACTATTAACGGCGACGCCAACGTGCCCTTCTATAAAGAGCTCGGCAACCAGGGTGTAAAGGCAAAAGACATTCCGGTGATCGCATTCTCGGTCGGTGAGGAAGAATTGTCAGGTCTTGACGCCAAGCCCTTGGTCGGTCATCTCGCCGCGTGGAATTACTTCATGAGCGTCGACGACAAAACCAACGATGCGTTCATCAAGCAATGGCAGGCCTTCATCAAGAATCCCAAGCGCGTCACCAACGATCCGATGGAAGCGCATTACATCGGCTTCAATATGTGGGTGAAAGCGGTCGAGAAGGCCAATAGCACCAAGACGGATGATGTCGTGCGCGCCATCGTCGGCGTGAAAGTGCCCAACCTGTCGGGTGGCACCTCGGAGATGTTGGCCAACCATCACATTACCAAGCCGGTATTGATTGGTGAGATTCAAGCCGATGGCCAGTTCCAGACGGTGTGGAAAACCAAACTGCTGGTCGCCGGCGATGCTTGGTCGGATTACCTGGAAGGCAGCAAGGACCTGACCGCCGACTGGACCGCGCTGAATTGCGGCAACTACAATACCAAACTGAAAAAGTGCATGGGCAAGACAAATTAATTGAAGTCATTCGTAGGGTGGGCACTGCCCACCCTTTTTTTACGGTGGGCGGTGCCCACCCTACACCTGTCACGCTCATGCCCCTGCTGCAAATAGTACTGATGCTTTTCTTGCTCGGCGGCACCACGCATGCTGACGACATTTCGGTGCCGCTCGCCGCATTGAACTCCGACGACTTCGAACAAAAAGCGCAGGCGTTAATTCAAATTGAAAACAGTAAAGACCCGCACGCTCTTCCGTTATTTCAGGCATTGCTGGACGGTAACCTGTTCCAGCGCAAGCAGGATGACAAACTGGTCTACGCGCGGGAAGCCGATGGCGGCTACACCCTCACTGAGGTTTTAACCGGCGAAGCGCTGGGCGCTGCTGGTAAGCGCGATATTCGTAAAATGACCGTGAACAATGCGCTGCGCAATCAACTGCAAGCGGCCATTGCGCGCCTAAGCCTCACCAGTACCGACGCCCGCGTGCGCCTCGCGGCGGTCAATAACATTCTCAAGGACGCGACTCCCGGCAGTGCGGATCTTCTGCGTACGGCGGTGCTCACCGAAAATAGTCAAGACGTGGTGAAAGCCATGCAACTGGCGATCGCACTCGCTGACTTCGGCAGCCCCGATGTGGACACGCGCATTCGCGCGGTCTCGGTATTGCAAGCCAGCCTGAACCCCGACGTGCGCAATCGCCTGGCGGCGGTTGCGGAAATAAAATCCGACACTATCCTCAGCGCATCCGAAACCCAACTACGCGACATGATTGATCATGCGCTGGCTAGCATCGACGCCCGCATCAGCGTTTACCGCTTTGCTGAAAGCGCTTTCTTTGGCATCAGCCTCGGCTCGGTGCTGCTGCTCGCGGCGATTGGCCTGGCCATCACGTTCGGCGTCATGGGCGTGATCAACATGGCGCACGGTGAATTGATGATGCTGGGCGCCTATACCACCTATGTCGTGCAACTGCTGATGCCCAATCACATCGACGCATCGCTATTTGTGGCAATACCTGCTGCCTTTGTAGTCGCGGGTTTAGTTGGCATTGCGATTGAGCGCGGCGTGATTCGCTTTCTGTACGGTCGCCCGCTGGAAACGCTGCTGGCGACCTTCGGCATCAGCCTGGTGTTGCAGCAACTGGTGCGCAGTATTTTTTCGCCGCTCAATCGCAGTGTTTCTTCACCGCAGTGGATGAGCGGCTCGTGGCAAATCAACGAGGTGTTTTCGCTCACCTACAACCGGCTGTACATCGTGCTGTTCGCCCTCGTGGTATTTGCGGTGCTGCTGTTGATTCTGAAAAAAACCCGCTTAGGGCTACAGGTGCGCGCGGTGTCGCAAAATCGTTCCATGGCGCGCGCGATGGGCGTGCGCTCGAATTGGGTCGACGCATTTACCTTCGGCCTGGGTTCCGGTATCGCGGGAGTCGCCGGAGTCGCCTTGTCGCAACTCACCAACGTCGGGCCCAATCTCGGCCAGAGCTACATCATCGACTCGTTCATGGTGGTGGTGTTCGGCGGCGTCGGCAATTTGTGGGGCACCCTGGTCGGTGCGATGTCGCTGGGCGTGGTGAACAAATTTCTGGAGCCGTGGTCTGGCGCGGTGCTGGCAAAAGTGCTGGTATTGATATTTATTATTTTGTTCATTCAGAAAAAGCCACGCGGCTTGTTCCCGCAAAAAGGGCGTGCGGCAAATGATTAACAATTGGAGCGCGGGCGTCCCGCCCGCTTTAACTGCAAATAAAGGCGAGCGAGACGCTCGCGGTCCAGAACACAAGCACTGGCATAGCCATGGTTATCTGCCGCACTGCGACGTTCCCGGCTTGATCCAATCCGTCACTTTCCGTCTGGCGGATGCTCTACCTGATGCGGTGTTAGAGGGTTTGAGTTTAGAAGCCGGAAATAACATAGAACA
>JANMQQ010000315.1:0-23733 GCA_031370545.1 Gammaproteobacteria bacterium | reverse complement strand
AACGGCGTTGAATGAGCTCGGATTGCCATGCCACAAACGGAAAGCCACGCTGATTTTGCACGGGGGTCCATTTGAGATACGCATCCGCGCCGTAGATGCGGCTGGTGGTGTCGCTACCGGAAGCGTTGGGCCCGTTCAGTCCCGAGAGCCCGATGTTGACACTTACTGAATCACTCACATCGAAGCCGTTTAACCAGCGCAGTAAATACAGCATGCGGCGCGTGCTGCGCTTTTGGAGCGCATGCCCGCCCACTTCTTCGTTGGGGCTAAACATGAAGCTGGTGGTGGTTGGCCCACTGGCGTTTTGTGCACCAGCATAAAGCTCCGAATACCACGGCGTAGGCGCCAGCCACGACACCCGCGCGCCCTGGCTGCGCAATCCATCCGGACCGAATACACGATTGAGCACCACCGGCTGATCGACAAAGGCCCAGGTGTGCGGATGGGTGGGATTCTGCCGCCCGAATTCTGTAAAGAACTGCCCCGCCTTGACTTGCATGCCACCGGGCAAACCGCGCGTCAACGCATACGCTTCTTCCAGCTCCACCACCGTGTCACCGGCGTCATCAATCTGCAACACGATGTTGGCCTGCCCATCCAAATACGGATCCACCGCGCCACCCAAGCTCAGCTCAACATTTTGCACGGTAAAACCATTACGGTGGGGATCATGCCCGCCGCCTTGTAAATCCTGCACCGTTTTATCGGCTTCGCTCGCCGCACCAAATGCAAACAAACTGGACAGCCCCATTTGCATGGGATTGCTCATTTGCATGGAATTATTGGTGGATGCCTGCGAGCCCACGGTGCCGGAATCAGCAGCCAGACTTAAGGTGCTGTGTACTAGCAAAGCAGTAGCGGCAACCGTAGCAAACACCACGGCAATATTTTTCGTCGTCATAGATCCAAGTCTCCTGATTTACCCACATCGAGATAAAAATTCCGCATGCGGCGCGCAGCGCAAAAACACAGCACGACACCTGCCGATGAAAAAGCACTGGGGAATCAGAACGACGGGGGACCGCGTGCGAGACGCGGCAGATAAACTTGCAGAAAGGGGGATGGGGTATTGGCAGAAACGATACGCGCAACATGGGAAAACACTGCCAGGAACAACACCTGCGCCGTGCCCCCAGCCGCAGGTGCATGACTGAGCCGACATACTTGGCAGTCGTGACCGGTATCCGTATTGATGACATCACGGGCACCATGCTGCGAGACATGCCACAGCGCGAACAGCATGAAAAATATCAACACCAGGCGCAGTGCGCGCGCGCGTTGATATCGTCCACTGGTAAATAACGGTTCGTGCATGCGAATGATCATACTCAGGTTTTGCTAGAACGCAATTACTCGAACATGCTCGTGTCACCCCGCCCCTTGCGCAACACCTGCGGTACCGGGCCGGTGAGATCAACAATGGTCGTTGGCTGCGCCGACCCGGGACCGCCGTCGATGATGACATCCACGCGATTGCGCAAGCGCAATTTAATTTCCTGCGGGTCCACCAGCGGTTGTTCGTCGCCTAGCAAGTGCAAGGTGATGCTGATCAGCGGCTCACCCAAGCTGTCCAGCAACGCGTCGACGATAGGATGATCTGGCACGCGTATGCCGATGGTTTTGCGTTTGGGATGCTGAAGTCGGCGCGGCACTTCGCGCGTGGCATCGAAAATAAAAGTATAGGGGCCAGGTGTAAGCGATTTCAGCAAGCGGTAGGCTTGATTATCCACCTGAGCATAGGTGGCGATTTCCGACAGGTCGCGGCACACCAAGGTAAGGTTATGCTTGTCGTCCAGTTCGCGCAGCGCGCGAATCCGATCCACCGCGCTCTTGTCACCTAAATGACAGCCGAGCGCGTAACCGGAATCCGTCGGATACACCAGCACCGCCCCGTCACGCACCGCATCAACGGCTTGCTGGATCAATCGCGCCTGGGGATTTTGACTATGAATTTCGAGGTAACGCAGCATATTTGAAACAACGGAATGTTTTCCGGACGCGCTTACAAAGTTATCCAACAACGAGCCGAAAAAATATGGTAGATTTTCGCCTCTCGCACCATGAAGGTGCGCTACGTTAACCCACTCGAAAGAAAAATCACAGCATGAAGTTCTTGTTCGATTTCTTCCCGATTCTGTTGTTTTTTGCGGCTTATAAATATGCGGACATCTACGTAGCCACCAGCGTGGCCATTGCCGCGTCAATTATTCAAGTGGCCTACTCCTGGTTCAAACATCGCCGCGTTGAAACCATGCAGTGGATTACCCTGGTGCTGATCGTGGTGTTCGGCGGCGCCACGTTGTATTTGAAAGACGAAATGTTTATCAAATGGAAACCGACCGTGCTCAACTGGATGTTCGCTGCTGCGTTCTTGGGCAGTCAGTACATCGGTAAGAAAAGCATTGCTGAACGCATGCTCGCCGCCAATATCCAGTTGCCCCAGGAAATATGGACACGCGTCAATTGGAGCTGGGTCACGTTTTTTATCACGCTGGGCTGCGTGAATCTTTACGTGGTTTACAATTTTGATACCGACACCTGGGTCAACTTCAAACTGTTCGGCATGATGGGTTTGACGATTTTGTTCGTGCTGCTGCAAGCGGTATTTTTAAGCCGTTACGTCAAGCCCGAGCCGGAGTCGACCAGCACTAAACCTCAGGAATAAATTCGATGTGGTACGCAATCATCGGCACGGATGTCGAACACAGTTTGGAACTGCGCAAGCAGGCGCGCCCCGCGCACATCGCACGCCTGGAAGCGCTAAAAAATGACGGTCGCCTGTTGCTTGCGGGCCCGTTCCCTGCCATCGACAATGCCGATCCAGGCCCGGCGGGTTTTAGTGGTTCACTAATGATCGTGGAATTTCCGAGTCTGGCCGACGCGCAACGTTGGGCCGATGCCGACCCGTATGTCGCGGCCGGGGTATATCAGCAGGTCACGGTCAAACCCTTCAAAAAAACTTTGCCATGAACGAGGCGCGCGTCGAGCAGATTCGCAGCAAACTTAGCAACGCATTTGCGCCGCAGCGCCTGGATATCGTCGACGAAAGTCATAAGCACGCAGGACACGAAGGCGCGCGCAGCGGCGGCGGACATTTTAATGTCACGATCATCGCCGACGCATTTGCAGGGCAAACGCTGCTGCAACGCCATCGAATGATTTACACGGCACTGGGTGAAGAGTTAAAACAAGCAATTCACGCATTGAGCATTAAGGCGTACGCGCCTACGGAAATTTAAATAACGTTTTCTCCTAACTCTCACACGAAGGATATTTCATGAATCTGCGATACACGATGATGGCCTTAAGTCTGGCCGCGTGCAGCACCACCGGCATCACCCTCGCCGCATCGGCGGATGTATTGGCGACCGTGAATGGCACGCACATTACGCAGCAAACTCTGGAAACTTATGCGCGTCAGCGCGGCATCGACGACCTCAACAAACTGCCTGCGGATCGCAAAGCAAAAATTGTCGAAGAGCTGGTTAACCGCGAATTGCTGTACCGCGCCGCATTGGACAAAAAACTCGATAAAAAACCCGAAACCACCATTGAGCTGGAAAGCGCACGCGCCAACATTCTCGCGAGCGCCGCAGTGCGCAGCGAACTGGACGCGCGCGGTGAATTGTCTGAAGCCAAACTCAAAGAAGGCTATGACAAATTCATCAAAGATTTGCCCGGCCTTGAATACAAGACCCGGCACATCTTGCTCGACAGCGAAGACAAAGCCAAAGCCGTGATCGCGCAATTGGACAAGGGTGGCGATTTCGTCAAGCTTGCCAACGAACATTCCACCGGCGCTGCCGATGGTGGCGAGCTCGAGTGGTTTCAACCTGAAGACATGATCAAACCGTTTTCAGAAGCCGCCGTGAAACTCAAAAAGGACGAGTACACAAAAACACCGGTACAAACCCAGTACGGCTGGCATGTCATCCAACTCCAGGACACACGCAAAGTAACGCCGCCCAGCTTTGAAGACGTGAAAGAACAGATCCGCATGAGCGCACGAAACTCAGCAATTGAAGGCTATATCAAGAGCCTGCGCGACAAAGCTAAAGTAGAAATCAAATAGTCGCGCCTTGACTCCCCTCCTTATTTTCAAGGAGGGGTGGCACCGCAGGTGACGGGGTGGTCGCTGTTAGGTTTAACGCTGAATTATGCCGAGCTACCAACAACTACTCAACCCGCCAGCAATTTTTGCAACCCCGCCTCATCCAGTATCGCAATCTGAAGCTCCATCGCCTTGTCGTACTTCGACCCCGGATCGGCTCCCGCGACCAGATAATCAGTTTTCTTGGACACGCTGCCGCTGACTTTGGCGCCGCGCGTTTGCAGCTGCGCTTTCGCTTCGTCGCGTGACATGGATTCAAGCGTTCCGGTAATGACAAATGTCTTTCCGGCAAGGGGCAGGGTTTCGACAATACGCTTTTCAATCGCAGGCCAGCGCACCCCGGCGGTTACCAGCTTATGAATCACGTCGCGGTTGTGTTGTTGTTGAAAAAAAGTATGCAGACTCTGGGCAACCACCGGCCCAATATCTTCAACCTGCTGGAGCTGCGCTTCATCCGCTGACATCAAGTCGTCGAGGTTACCAAAATGCAGCGCCAACGATTGCGCGGTAGCCTCGCCCACATTGGCAATGCCCAGCGCATATAAAAAACGCGGCAGGGTCGTGGCTTTACTTTTTTCAATGGCCTCAACCAGATTGATCGCCGACTTCGGCCCCATACGGCCCAATCCAGCAAGTTGTTCCTGCGTGAGGGTGAAAATATCCGCGACGTCATTGACCTGATTTTTTTCGACCAGTTGATCAACCAGCTTCTCGCCCAGCCCTTCAATATCCAGCGCGCGGCGTGAGGCAAAATGCCGAAACGCTTCTTTGCGCTGCGCGGCGCAAAACAAGCCACCGGTGCAACGGAAGGCGGATTCGCCTTCCACGCGTTCCGCGTCGGAGCCACACACCGGACAGCGCGTCGGCATTTGAAATGGTTGGGTGTTGGCGGGACGTTTCGACAGCACCACGCTCACCACTTCCGGGATTACGTCACCCGCGCGACGCACACTCACCGTGTCACCGACACGCACATCTTTGCGTTCAATCTCGTCTTGATTGTGCAGCGTGGCGTTGGTGACCGTGACCCCGCCGACCAACACCGGCTCCAGCCGCGCGACCGGCGTCAATGCACCGGTGCGCCCAACTTGCACGTCAATGGCGAGCAGCCGGGTCATTTCTTCTTGCGCGGGAAATTTGTGCGCTACTGCCCAACGCGGTGCCTTGGCCACAAAACCCATCTGCTCCTGCTGATCAAGCCGATTCACTTTGTACACCACGCCGTCGATGTCAAAAGGCAGCGACTCACGCCGCGCCTGCATGCGCCGGTAATAGTCAAGACACCCTTCCACGCCGCGCACCACGTCGGCCTGCGCCGATACACGCACGCCCCACTGTTGCACGCGCTGCATGATGTCGCTGTGTTTGTCAGGCAAAGTACCGTTCTCGACAATTCCGATTCCGTAGCACATGAACTCCAAGGGGCGCAACGCGGTGATGCGCGGATCAAGCTGGCGCAAACTGCCCGCCGCCGCGTTGCGCGGATTGGCGAACACCTTTTCGCCTTTACTCAGTTGACGTCGATTGAGTTCAGCGAACCCACGCTTGGTCATGACTGCTTCGCCGCGCACTTCGAGCACCCGGGGAAAGTCGGTACCGATCAAACGCAATGGAATGCTGTGTATGGTGCGGATATTCTGCGTGACGTCTTCGCCGGTGGTGCCGTCGCCGCGCGTCGAGCCTTGTACCAACAGCCCTTGTTCGTACACCAGGCTGATTGCCAAGCCATCCATTTTTGGCTCGGCGCTTAATTCGATTTCCTCCAAGCCCAGGCGCTCGTAAATACGCCGCACGAAGTCGCTGACTTCTTGGTCGCTAAACGCATTGGATAATGACAACATCGGCACCGCATGCCGTACTTGTTTGAATTCCGGCAGCGGCGTACCACCAACCCGCTGCGTCGGCGAATCGGGTGTGATCAATTCAGGGTATTGTTGCTCGATGTCTTCAAGCGCACGCACCATGCGGTCGAATTCGGCATCCGGTATTTCGGGACGATCAAGAACGTAATAACGGTGACTGTGATAGTTGATCTGCTCGCGCAGGCGAGCGGCGCGTTGCGCCTGATGTTTTGGTGCGGGCATGCCGTGCTAATGCGGTCTGGGTGTCGACAACGCACCACCTGAGTTGTTCTGCGCCACGTGCGCAAAGTCGTAGTTCAGCGTGCGCTCACGAATCTCGCGCGTGCGTTGTGGGCTCAATGGAACGCGTAATTCATCACCGATGATACCGTGCAGGCGCTGTGCGATGAATTGGGCTTTTTCCAGCATCGCGTCGAAGGCTTCGCTGGCCGTCATGGGCCCGGGAATTTGCATGAAGAGCGCTAAACCGGGTATCTCAAGTTCATGCAAGGTCGCCGCGCTGAAGGTGCCCGGCTTGACGATATTTGCAACACTAAAAATTGCGCGCGTATCGCCTTCGATGTCGGCGTCACGAAAATGATAAATGTCAAACTCCGCCAGCTCCAGGCCCGCCGATTCCAAAACTGTGCGTAATTCGCCGCCGCTAAATTTCTGCTTGTCACGTGCCATCAAGGTCAACGACACAACGAGGTCCGGCTCGCGAGGCGCGGCGGGAGGCGCTGGCAGTTTAATCTTCGGTGCGCGCACCAGCACTTCGGCAGGCGCTTCGACTTTCTTGCTCACCGCAAAAGCGGACGGCGAAGCAACCGGCCGGAATTTCAATTCGATGTCCTCTTCAATCTGCATTTTGAAGTCATGCTCCGTCGCCTGGGTGGGCGCGGGCTTCGAAGCTATTTCCGGCTCGGCGCGTGGCATGTTCACGCGCACGCTGCGGCTGCGCTCGACCAATTTTCCGATCACGTAAACACCGCCAACAATCACCACACCGATGCCAATCAAACTGAGTCGCAGTTCATCCATAGTTGCATCCTAGCTCGTTGCGCCGCTCACCCGCCGTTAGCGTGCGAATGGCGCACGCTACATCACATCGTTACAACGCCACCGCACACGGGCGTAAACTATCGGTAGCGTGCGCCATGCGCACGATTCTCGCACGTGGGAATCGGCGTCGTGCGCATGGCGCACGCTACATCGCTACCATGCGGACCGCTTCATCCACATCCACCGTTACCAAGCGCGATACGCCCGGCTCGTGCATGGTCACGCCGTTTAAATGGTTCGCCATCTCCATGGTGACTTTGTTGTGCGTGATGAAAATGAACTGCACACGCTCGGACATCTCACGCACCAGATTACAAAAGCGCCCGACGTTGGCTTCATCAAGCGGCGCATCCACTTCGTCGAGCATGCAGAACGGTGCCGGATTCAATTCGAAAATCGCGAACACAAGTGCCACGGCAGTCAACGCTTTCTCACCACCCGATAGCAGGTGAATGGTGCTGTTGCGCTTGCCGGGCGGACGGGCCATCACGGTCACGCCAGTGTCGAGCAAGTCCTCGCCGGTCAGCTCCAGATACGCGGTGCCGCCGCCGAACAGGCGCGGGAATTTTTCGCGGAAGCCAATGTCGATT
Organism: Gammaproteobacteria bacterium; assembly: GCA_031370545.1. Lineage (GTDB taxonomy): Bacteria > Pseudomonadota > Gammaproteobacteria > SG8-11 > SG8-11 > UBA6921. The sequence goes on along the minus strand of JANMQQ010000315.1, from coordinate 16,129 downwards.
TTGTCGAAGGTTTCCTTGAAGCGCTCGCGCGTCTCGCGGTCGATTTTACGGATAGCGTTTTCCAACGTGGTCAAGGCTTCCGTCAGGTCGGCGTGCTGCGCGTCGAGGTAGGTCTTGCGCTCGGAATGTTCTTTGAACTCGTCGATGGCCGCCAGATTGATCGGCCCCAGCCGCTGGATATGCGCATGCAATTTCTCGGCGCGCTCGTGCCACGCGTCGATGCCAGCTTCTTGCGGCATGGCCTCGAACAGCGCGGTCGTCGTGAAGCCACTCTCGGCCAAACTCTCTTCGATGGTCTGGCGGCGCACGCGCAATTCCTGCGAACTCATGCGCGCATTGTCAAGCTCCGCCCGAATCGCCTGCGACTGCTGTTCGGCACGGTGACGTTGGCTGCTCAATTCACGCAGCGCGTGGTCGATGTCTTCGACCGCTCGGCGCGCCGCATTCAACTCGTTTTCCACCGCAATGCGCTGCGCCAGCGATTGCTCGAGTTCTTCGCGCAATTGCAGCAACGGCGCATCGCCGTCGGTGAGCTGTGTATGCAACTCGCCGCGTCGTGTCGTGAGCTGGGTGAGTTGCACTTCAATGCGTTGCAAACTCTGCCGCGCCGAGTTCAACGCGGTGCGTGCGGATTGCACTTTGAGTCGCAACTCCTGCGCGGCCTCACGATCACTGCGCGCTTGTGTGCGCGCTTGATCCAGTTGTTGACGTAATTGCTCGCGCTGCTGGGTCAATTCCTCACGGCGTGCCGTCGAGACCTGCATGCGGTCGACCACGGCTTCCAGACGTTGCCGCGCGCTCATCAAGTCCTGCTCGCCTTGGGTCATGCGCTGCAACACGTCGCGCAACTCATCGTCAATGCGCGTATAGCGCGTGCGCATTTGGTCGAGGCGCGCTTGCAAGCCGCTGAGTTCTGACATCACGTCGGCACGGCGGCGATTGCTCTGATTAAGCTGCGCTTGCAATGCTTCCCGGCCTTGCTCGAGCTCATGCAGACGTTGGCGGCCCATATCCAGGGCCTCACGCAATTTCACTTCCTGCTGTTCGAGCTGTGCGCGTTCGGCAGTCAGTTCTTTCAGTTCATGTTCGCGCTGCAACACACCGGCCTTTTCGTCTGGATCGCGCGCCACACGCAACCAGCCGTTGCCCAGCCAGATCCCGTCGCGGGTCACGACAGATTCGTGCGCTTGCAAACTGGTGCGCAAACCCAGCGCATCATTCAAAGTTTCTGCAACGTAAATTCCTGCCAGTAACGAATCCAAACGCCACGGTGCTTGCACCAAGCCAAGCAAAGGCGCAGCCAACGCGTGTTGCGCTTGCGGAATGGTTGCTTGGGTATCAAAGAAAGCAACTGACCCCTTGGTCAGTTCAGTGAGATGCGCTGCAAACGGATCCAGCCCATCCACACACACCGCTTCGAGATAAAAACCCAGCACGGTTTCCAGCGCGCGTTCCCAGCCCGCTTGCACTTCGACGCCTTGCGCCAAACGCACTGCGTTTTGCAAACCGCGTCGGCCCAGCCAGTCGGTAACGACGCCGTGCTTTTTGCCAAGTGCCGCTTGTTGTAACGCTTCGAGCGACGCATGCCGACCGCGCACCGTTTGCAAGCGACTACGCGCGTGATCAAGCTCAGTGGTGTGGAGGTGATTATGTTCGCGCTGCTCGGAAATTTGCGCAAGCGCCGCTTGCATGTGCATAGTCTGCTCAGCGACCTGCTGCTCGAGTTGCGCACGCTGCGTGTTCAACTCTTCCGCGCGCTGCTCCTGCACCGCCGGATTCAACTGCCCTTGCTCTTCATGCAGGCGCTGCTTGCGCTGCGTCAATTGCACCAAATGATCTTCAGCATGTTTGATGTGGGTGCGTTCAACTTCGGCAACTTTGCCAACGTCGGCGGCATCGCGATTGAACTCGTCCCAGGTCGCCTGCCAGTCGTGCATGCCGCGTTCGAGTTGTGCGAGCGCAACACCGGATGCACTTTCAGTTTGCAGCGCGGTACCCAATTGCGGTTCGTGTTGAGTCAGAAAAGACTCATGATCGGCAATCTGCTGCTGATCCATATCAAGATGCGCCTGCGCCTGTGCCAGCTCGCGCTCGGCTTGTGTCAAGTCCTGCTGCTGTTGTGTGCGGCGGTCCTTGATGTGCTGGATGTTCTGCTCGACGCGCGCGATATCCGCACCGACTCCGTAGTAACGCCCCTGCACCGCATTGAACACATCGGTCATTTCAATTTGCGCGTCGCGTTGCTTTTCAATCTCCGCTTCGCAACTGCGCAATTGCGCCACGGTCTTTTCGTGGTCGGTGGCTTTTTCCTGAATCGCGCGCTCGTGCTCCAGATGTTGACCGTCCAAAGCCTGCCAACGCAACGCCTGCAACTGCGCCTTGACGGTGCGCTCGTCTTCCTTCAATGCCTTATAGCGTTCAGCGGTATTGGCCTGGCGCTGCAAATGACCAAGTTGCTTTTCCAGCTCCAAACGCAAGTCGTTCAGGCGGTCCAGATTTTCATGCGTGTTTTTGATGCGGCTTTCCGCTTCGCGCCGACGCTCCTTGTATTTCGAAATTCCGGCGGCTTCCTCGATGAACATGCGCAGGTCTTCAGGTTTGGCTTCGATCAAGCGCGAGATCATGCCCTGTTCGATGATGGCGTAGCTGCGCGGACCCAGGCCGGTGCCGAGAAAAACGTCAGTGATATCCTTGCGCCGACACTTGCTGCCGTTCAAATAATAATTAGAAGTGCCATCCCGTGACACTTGGCGCTTCACCGCAATTTCAGTGTACTGCGCGTATTGACCACCGAGGCTGCCGTCGCTGTTGTCGAACAACAATTCAATGAACGCCTGCCCGACCGGCTTGCGCGCCGAGGAGCCGTTGAAAATAACATCCGCCATCGACTCGCCGCGCAAATGCTTAGCCGAGCTTTCGCCCATCACCCAACGCACCGCATCAATCACATTGGATTTACCGCAGCCGTTCGGCCCGACAATGCCGACCAGATTACTGGGCAAGGTGAGCGTAGTGGGATCAACGAAAGACTTAAAACCGGCGAGTTTGATTTTATGTAAACGCATAGCACCTGCATTGAACGGCGACGAGTACAGGGCCTCCAATCAGCAGCACCTGTAGTAGAATTTGGCGCACAACTTACCATAAGAGACTTTGCCATGCCTACCCAGCCCACCAAGGACTTGGAGACCTTTCCTAACCCGATGCGCGAGCGCGATTACACCATCCGCATGAAGGTGCCCGAATTCACCTGCCTGTGCCCGAAAACCGGTCAACCTGACTTCGCCATTTTCAACATCGAATACGTGCCAGATGAACTCTGCATCGAGCTGAAATCCCTGAAATTATATTTCTGGTCGTTCCGTAACGAAGGCGCTTTTCACGAAGCCGTGACCAATCGTATTCTGGACGATCTGGTGCGCGCCTGCGCCCCGCGCTTTATGCGCCTGACCGGCGATTTCAACGTGCGTGGCGGGATTTACACCGCTGTGGTGGCCGAACACCGGAAGCCCGGATGGACGGCGCCAATAGCCGTGGCACTGCCATAGATTAATATGCAAAAACTCGAACTGAAAATCCCGCCGCCTGCTGTAGCAGGAATCATCGCGGGCCTCATGTGGGGAATCTCACGGACTACCCCCTTGCTGGATTTGTCGACCACCATGCGGCTCGCGACGACGGCAACCATTGCGCTGGCGGGTTTGAGTATCGGTGTCGCCGGGATTATCGCGTTCCGGCGTGCACGTACCACGGTCAATCCGATGAAGCCTGAAACGACGTCGTCATTGGTGTACTCCAGCATCTACCGGGCAACACGGAATCCTATGTATGTGGGCGTGCTGTTCGTGTTGCTGGCGTGGGCGGTATTTCTTTCTTCGGCCTGGGCGTTGCTTGGGCCCTTGGCATTCGTGCTTTACATCAACCGCTTCCAAATCGCACCTGAAGAACGCGCGCTGTTGGCGAAGTTTGGTTCTGACTACACTGCCTATAAATCGAAGGTGCGGCGGTGGTTGTGAGCCGGAGTCCGGCAATAGAGTCGTTAAACGACTAGTTTCTACCGCGTGGGTTTGCGGAGTCCGCTGGAGCAACTTGTTTGGCACCGGTTGCATTCTGCTTCTCCAGAATGACCAGCGCGATTCCACCGAGTATCGCTACTGACGCCAATATCAAACGTAGAGTTACCGGTTCACCAAGAAAAACCACACCACCCGACGCCGCAATGACTGGAACACTCAGTTGCACGGTTGCCGCATGCGTGGCTTTCAACGCAGGGAGCGCGGTGTACCAAATCGCGTACCCAATTCCCGACGCCAGCGCGCCCGATGCAACCGCGTACCAAACTCCGGCGCTATCCAGGGAGGTGCCGCTTAGCATCAATATGCTCAATACCGCCGCGATCGGCGCCGCCCGCACAAAATTACCCGCCGTAATTTTCGTAGGATCGCCCGCGCCTTTGCCGCGCAAAGAATAAATACCCCATGCAATCCCGGCAACCAGCATTAATGCAGAACCGTCCAGTGGCGGTGCGGTGAGTCCGGGCAGCAACAAAACAATCAGCCCACCGAACGCAAGCACAACGCCAACGAGTTGCAGTTTCAGCAGACGTTCGCCCGCCCAAACGCCATGGCCAATCATCGTCACCTGCACCGCGCCAAACAGCAGCAATGCACCGGTCGCCGCAGACAAGCTAACGTAAGCAAAAGAAAATCCGGCCGCATAAATAAACAACGCGAACGCCGACCGCCAATTGCCCGCACCGACCGACGTGCCACGACGCACGCCCACCACCAGCCAAAGCATCAGCGTGCCGGAGAGTAATCGAATCGTAGTGAAGCTGGCGGGATCAATACTCGTGTGTTTAAGCGCTATTCGGCAAAGCAGCGAATTCCCAGCAAATGCAATCATCGCCAGGGATGTCAGGGCGATTATGCGTGCGTATGACATTGAGAATTTCCTACAGTAAAACGCTATAGGGAGTCTGACCCCAAGGCACTGGCGCTCAAACGATGTTAGCATCGGACAGCGAGAATGATACCGCTGGCCCAATGCAATTTGGTAATACGAAAGTCTTGGCGTTGCTCAAGGGTAGCGATAAGGCTGGCCGCTTTTTCGGCGTGACCTTCAGGCCAATTCGGTTGCGGAAGCATGTCGTCGATGACATAAAGACCCGACGGCGCCACCAGGTCGAGAGCTTCTCCAAGCAGGCGATATTTTCCAGACCACGTGTCAGCAAAAATAAAATCAAAACGCGCTCCCTCAATAGAGCGCAGGAAATTATCTCCATCAGCGCAAACAACCGACAGCCGAGCATCATCGCCCAGATGTCGCTTGAGTATAGACAACAAGACTGCATCGTTGTCGACTGTGGTGAGATGAGATCCCGCATCCATGCCATCCAGTATCCACGCGGTAGACAAACCGGTGCCTGAACCTAATTCGAGAAAGCGTGATGACGGTTTCGATGCAGACAGCGTGCGCAGCAAAGAGCATGTGAGCGGTTCGGATGCCATCGTGAAACCTGCAGCGCGGGTGTCGGCCCAAATAGCTGAAAGTTGCAGTGGCTCGTTAAGGTCGGTGGAATCATCCATATTCTGAAAAGATCTCCTGCGTCCGCTGGGAGGAACGGTTAGCGAGTGATTGACGCCGTTGTTATATTTTAGGGTTGGACCAGATTGATCAGATTGCCACACGTGTCCTCGAACACTACCGAGGTAATGGGCCCCATTTTTTTGGGTTCGCCGCGAAAATTAACACCCCGCTGTTTAAGCTGTGCGAATTCAGCTGCGATATCAACAGAAATAAAGGCAGTTGCAGGAATACCAGCGTCAAATAATGATTGCTGATAAATCCGCGACGGTGGAAAGCCCATGGGCTCAAGGACGAGCTCAACTCCGGTTATTCCTTCAGGAGAACTCACCGTCAACCAACGGAACTCGCCCATCGAGATGTCATTCTTTTCACGAAGCCTAAAATTTTTGTATAAAACTCGAGGGCATGGTTTTGATCTTTTACCATTATGCTAGTCAATGTGATCTTCATATGTGGAAGCTCCTGTTTGGGGCAAACAAGTTCATGGCACCTATTATTATATAGATCCCGCCGCATGCCGGATGTTAATACACACTGAGCACTCATCCATGAAATCTGCCCTCTATCTCGGCCTCGACTTGGGCACGTCCGGGTGTCGCGCGATGGCGATAGATACGCACGGTGTGGTGCACGCGCAAGCGGCACTCGCTTACGCCGCGCCGATACGCGTGGGTGTCAACGTTGAACAGAATCCCGAGGTATGGTGGCAAGGTACTATTTCAGTAATAAAGGATTTACTGCATCAGATCGACGCGCGCCACGTGCGCGCGCTCGCGGTGGATGCCACCTCGGGAACGGTGTTGCTCGCCGATGCCCACGGCCAGCCGCTCTCACCTGCACTGATGTATAACGACGGCCGCGCGGTGAACGAAGCGCGCGCACTTGCATTCGTTGCACCGCGCACTTCCGCCGCGCAAGGTACGGCGTCAGGTCTTGCCAAATTACTGTGGTTGCAACATCACGTTGATACCACCCACGTGCGACATGCCTTGCATCATGCAGATTGGATCGTTGGCCGTTTGTGCGGTCGCTATGACATGACCGATGAAAACAATGCGCTCAAAACCGGCTACGATCCGCAAGCAAAGCATTGGCCCCTATGGTTGCGCACTGCGGGTTTGCGCACTGAATGGTTACCTCAGGTCGCGACTCCCGGCACACGCATCGGGACTATTAGTTTGCAGGCAGCGCTGGAGTTGGGCCTGCCGCCAACAACACATATTGTCGCCGGAACATCCGACAGCACCGCTGCGATTATTGCGACCGGTGCACAAGCGGTCGGAGACGCCATCACGTCGCTGGGGTCAACCCTGGTAGTCAAAGTGATTTCTGAGCTACCGGTATTTGCCCCGGAGTACGGCGTGTACAGCCAACCGCTCGGCAGGTTGTGGCTGGTCGGCGGCGGTTCCAACAGCGGCGGTGCGGTGCTGCGCAATTTTTTCAGCGATGCGCAGATGGCGGCGATGACTCCGCAGGTGAATCCCGATAGTCCAACGCACTTGGATTACTACCCGTTGCTCGCGCCCGGTGAACGCTTCCCGCTCAACGATCCGAATTACGCACCGCGCTTGACGCCGCGTCCTAGCCATGACGTGACATTTTTTCAAGGCTTGCTTGAAGGCATTGCGCGTATCGAACAACGCGGCTACCAATTGCTCACTGAGCTCGGCGCGCCGCGACCCACTTCAGTACGCAGTGTCGGCGGCGGCGCGCGGAACAACCCATGGACAAAAATCCGTGCGGGCTTGCTGAACGTTCCGATGCTTGCGCCTGAGCATCAGGATGCCGCCTACGGAGCAGCATTACTAGCACGAAGCGGTGGACAATGAGCATGCCCAACAACATCACCGGTGTGATTCTCGCAGGTGGGCACGGCACACGCATGGGTGGCGTCGATAAAGGCCTGGTGAAGCTGGATGGGAAACCACTGGTTCAACACGTGCTACAGCGGCTTCAGCCGCAGGTGCCGCATATCATCATCAGCGCGAATCGAAATCAAGACGAATATGCACGCTACGGCTTCCCCGTGGTCAGCGATGATGTCGAATCAAACGGCGCAGGCCCACTTGCGGGAATTTTCAGCGCACTGACACACGCAACCACCGAGTATATTCTCACCGTTCCGTGCGACGCTCCGCGCTTACCTCACGATTTGGCGGCACGCCTGCTCCAGCAGCTGCAACAGGAAGGTGCGCGGGCCTGCATGGCGCACGACGGCACGCGCGCGCAACCGATTTTTACGCTGCTGCATACCTGCTTGCGAGATGACGTGCTGCGCTCGTTGCGCGTCGGCGAACATAAAGTGGGGCTATGGTTGCAGCGCTGCGGATGCAGCAGCGCCGATTTTTCTGACCGTGCCGAGTGCTTCATAAATCTCAATACCGCTGAGAATATTGCTGAGTTTAAATCGCATGAGTGAGTCGCAGATGGCACCGCTTCCGCTGCTAGGCTTTGCCGGATTCAGTGGTGTGGGTAAAACCACGCTGCTGTCGGCAGTGCTGCCCTTGCTGGTCAAGCACGGCGTGCGCGTCGGTATGATTAAGCACGCGCACCACAATTTCGACATCGACCAGCCCGGTAAAGACAGCTATGTGCTGCGCAAGGCGGGCGCCAGTCAAATGTTGATCGCATCTTCGCAACGCTGGGCATTGATGGTGGAGAATGACAATGTGGGACCCGATCCAAAGCTAGACGCCCTGCTCGGGCGCCTGGATCAGTCACGCTTGGATTTGATTCTCGTTGAAGGTTTTAAACACGAAGCCATCCCAAAAATCGAAGTGCATCGTGCCGGATTGGGCCACCCGCTGCTATTCGGGCCGGATCAAGACATTATCGCGATTGCTTGCGACGATGCGACGCAGTTGAGCTCGTCGATTACACGCCTAAACATCAACGACCCAGAGCAGGTCGCTAAATTTATTGTCAAGCACGTGTGCCACAACTAGCCGGTACCCTGGCTGGCCTCATGTACCACGGGCTCGACCAGAATTTCTACACGGCGATTCAAGCTGCGGCCATCTTCCTTGGTGTTAGCCGCACGCGGCTCGGCTTCTCCTTTACCTAAGGCTTCCAGGCGCTGCGGGACAACACCCTGGTTTTGCAAATATTCACGCACGGAACCTGATCGACGCTCGGACAGCGCCTGGTTATATTCCGTCGTGCCGACATTGTCGGTGTGTCCAATAATCACCAGATAGGTTTTACCGTAGCGCACCAGCACGTCCGCAATTTTGTCCAAGGTGCTGTGAAATGCCGGTTTAATTTCAGAAGAATTAGAATCAAACGAGGTATGCGCGGTCATCGTGACCATTAACGTGTCTTTGTCTTTTTTCTCAATAAGGATGGCACCAGAAGCAACTTCCGCAGCGAGCGCTTTCTCCAAATCTTTACGCTGATTGTCCATGTAGACCCCAACCGCGCCGCCCGCAAGTCCACCACCGACTGCGCCAATCAGAGCGCCTTTGCCTTTATGATCTTTCCGCCCGAGGTAGCCAATCAAAGCACCCGCACCCGCGCCAATCATTGCGCCCTTCTCAGTGTTGGTCATCGGGCGCTTGTTACCCAAATCATCCGTTGCACAACTGGCGGTGGCCAACATGATCACACCGCACACACCGCACTTCGCGAATCTATTCATACAGTCGTCTCCCAACGATATTCATTTGAGTTTCAAAAAACTAAAAGCCCGAGAGAACATGTCATTCTCCACGAGCTCTTGGTTAGACTACTGAAAATTATAATTTGTTTTCGAAACGCGCAATTTTTGCGTTCTTCTTGGCGCTCTCCAGCAATGCAGTAAACTCACTCTCCGCCGCGCCTTCGGCGAGCGTCTTGGCTATGGATTTCTTTTGCGTATCGTCGATTTGCGCCGGATCACCGTCTTTCACCGCTGTCAGCCGAACGACCGCGTAATCGCCGTTGCCAATATGCAAGCCGCTGCTCGTGGCTTTGCCGCTCTCGGGCCGTACGAGCTTAAATGCATGTTCGACCAACGTGCGATCCAAGCTCGCTTCGTTGCGACCTGCAGTCGCAGTCTTCCACTCCGCTTTCAATTCTTTAGCCACAACGAGTGGATCCTCGCCTGCATCAATTCGCTTGAGCGCCGCCTTGCCCGCTTCTTCCGCTTGTTGCGTCGCAAATTCGCGCTTCACCGCCGCAATTACTTGTGGACGCACCTCGTCCAAACTGCGTTGCGCTTCCGGCTTATGTTCTTTCATCCGCAGCACCACGATATCGTTCGGGGCTATTTCGACCGGCTCACTATTGAGACCTTTCTTTAACACTTCTTCTTTAAACGCTGCCGCTGCAAATTTGGGATTACTCGCAACACCTGGGCCTCCGCGCTTACCAAAAAATCCGGTGATTTGAATTTTCAGTCCCAGCAGATCGGCAACGGGTTGCAGGGAGTCGGGCTTCTCATACGCGGTGGTTGCCAGGGTTTCCGAACGCTCGAAAAACATCGTATCGGCCTTTTTCTCCTTTGCCCGTTGTTCGATATCACCACGTACTTGTTCGAATGATTTTTGCGAACCGGCGCGGATATCTTCCACTTTGATCAAGTGATAACCGTAAGACGTTTTAACCGGCGCACTCACTTCGCCTTTTTTCAACGCAAACGCTGCTTCGGCGAAGGCTTTATCCATCTGGTCGTGCGACAGAAAACCAAGATCGCCACCGCTGCTTGCCGAACCGGGGTCTTCAGAGTTTTTCTTTGCCAGCTCTTCAAACGACTCGCCCTTTTTTACACGCGCCAGCAACTCTTGTGCACGCGCCTGCGCCTTCTCGCCGTTGGGGTCTTTGGCTTTATCAGCGGAAATCAAAATATGCCGCGTGCGACGTTCTTCGCCCACGCCGAATTGATCTTTTTGCTCGTCATAAAATTGTTTCAACTCGGCTTCGGTGACCGTGACTTTGCTTAGTAAATCAGAGGACTTGATCTCGACATATTCGACGCTCACTTCTTCCGGCTGAACAAAGCGGTCACGATTCCGCTCATAGTAGTCTTTAACTTTATCGTCAGCGGCTGTGGCAGACGCTTCAAATTGAGCAACGGGAATTATCATGTAACCCAAGTCGCGTTTCTGATCGCGTAGACGAATGTAGCTTTCAACATCTTTCTTGGTAACCAGCGCGCTATCAAGGACACCTGAGTTAATCTGCCCAAGCAACAACGAGCGCGCCATACGCGCTTCGAAACCCGCTGAGGTCATGCCCTGCGAGCGAACGTACTGATCATAGATTTGTTTGGAAAATTGCCCATCGCGCTGAAAACCTTCCTCGCCTTTGATTTGCTCAGCAAGCAAGGCATCACCCACGCGGTAACCAGCTTTCTTGGCAGCCTGCGTAAGCAACTCACGCTCGATTACGCCATCCAGAATGTCGCGTGGTTTTACCAACGATTCAATCAACTCCGCGTTGGCGCTGGCGCCAAGCATGGAGCGCACACGCTCGCGCTGTTGTTGCCGCAGGTCTTCATATTCACGCAACGAGATATCGGTGCCATTGACGTTGGCGACCACCGCTGCACTGCCGCCGTCGAAGTAGGAGTTAATTCCCCAGAGCGCAAACGGAATAATCAACATTCCGATAATGATCCACGCAAACCATCCTTGTGCCCGTTCGCGAATGTATTCAAGCATAGCGATGCAACCTTGTGACTCGTTGATATTCGGCAATAAAAAAGGCGCTCCAAAATCCCGGAGCGCCCTCGCTATTTATGAGTGGCGGAGTGGACGGGACTCGAACCCGCGACCCCCTGCGTGACAGGCAGGTATTCTAACCAACTGAACTACCACTCCTAAAACCCTGGTGGGTGCTGAGGGGATCGAACCCCCGACCCTCGCCTTGTAAGGGCGATGCTCTCCCAGCTGAGCTAAGCACCCCATGCTGCGGAAAGCGCGCTAGTTTACGGCATCCTTCAATGCTTTGCCAGCTTTGAAGCTTGGAACCTTGGATGCTTTGATGCTGATCGCTGCACCGGTTTGCGGATTGCGACCGGTGCGTGCTGCACGACTCCGAACTGAGAATGTACCAAAGCCGGCGACCGTCACTTGGTCACCTTTGATCAAGGTCTGGGTAATCGCATCAATTACGGAATCCAACACGCGACCGGCTTGCGCCTTCGGAAGATCTGCGGATTGGGCAATAACATCGATGAGTTCGGATTTATTCACATTGTTCCCCTCTTCAAAGTGCACGCCACGAAATTTATTTGCTGCGAAAAAGAAGCCGCCATTTTCAGGCGGCTAGATTAGCTCGGGCTTTATACCAACGGACGGAAAGCGGTGTCAAGCAAACTTGGGATCTCATACAGATAAAAAAACCGAGCGCAGTGTTGCGCTCGGTTAGCGTTGTGTGAAGCCAAATTTTTAGTGCCGACGAATTTCGCGTTCCTTACCCGGTTTACTGTCTACTTTAGGCCCCTCTGCAGGAGTGGGTTCACCGGGTTTAATCGCGGCTTCCGGCATGCGCTGCAATGCAATTTGCCAAACCTGATCTATCCAACGCACCGGACGGATTTCCAGATCTTGAATAATATTCTTCGGTATTTCGGCTAAATCGCGCTCGTTTTCTTGCGGAATGATGACGGTCTTGATTCCGCCGCGATGTGCCGCCAGCAGTTTTTCTTTCAAGCCACCAATCGGCAACACTTCTCCACGCAATGTAATTTCTCCAGTCATCGCCACATCTGATCGCACCGGAATATGCGTCAGCGCCGAAGCCAATGCCGTGCACATGCCAATACCCGCAGATGGACCATCCTTTGGAATTGCACCTTCGGGCACGTGAATGTGGATATCCAACTTCTCGTAAAACTCAGGATCAATCCGTAATGCTTCCGCACGACTGCGCACTACGCTCATGGCAGCATGTATTGACTCTTTCATGACATCGCCCAACTGCCCGGTGATGTTGTGCTTGCCTTTTCCGGCGATGACCACGGTCTCAATGGTGAGTAACTCACCGCCGACCTCGGTCCAGGCCAAACCGGTCACTTGACCGACTTGATCCACTTCCTCAGCGCGGCCGTAACGGAAACGGCGAACACCTAAATATTTGTCAAGATTGCGCGCTGTCACCGACACTTGCTTGGGCTTGCCGCCTTTTTTCAACAAAATGTCCTTAACCACCTTGCGGCAAACTTTGGCAATTTCACGCTCGAGATTACGTACACCGGCTTCACGCGTGTAATAGCGCACAACATCGCGAATGCCACCCTCGGTCACTGAAATTTCAGACTCCTTAAGCCCGTTGTTCTTCAACTGCTTGGGGACCAGGTAACGCATGGCAATGTTGATTTTCTCATCCTCGGTGTAACCGGGGATGCGAATAACTTCCATGCGATCCAGCAAGGGGCCGGGTATATTCATCGTGTTTGCGGTGGCGATGAACATAACATCGGACAAGTCAAAATCGACTTCCAGATAATGATCGTTAAATGTGTTGTTCTGCTCAGGGTCGAGCACTTCCAGCAACGCAGAAGCCGGATCGCCACGGAAGTCCATCGCCATCTTGTCGATCTCATCCAGTAAGAACAGCGGATTGCGCGTTCCCACCTTCGATAAATTCTGGACGATTTTTCCGGGCATGGCACCGATGTAGGTGCGTCGATGACCACGAATCTCGGCCTCGTCACGCACGCCACCCAACGACATGCGCGTGAACTCGCGATTGGTCGCACGCGCAATCGACTTGCCCAAGGACGTTTTACCTACGCCCGGCGGTCCAACCAGACACAACACCGGACCCTTGAGCTTCTTCACACGCTGTTGGACTGCCAGATATTCGAGTATGCGTTCTTTGACTTTCTCGAGCCCATAGTGATCGTCCTCAAGAATTCCTTCGGCGTGCGCCAAATCAACCGACACCTTAGAACGCTTTTTCCAAGGCACATTGAGCAGCCAGTCGAGGTAGTTTCTAACTACCGTCGCTTCAGCCGACATCGGTGACATCATTTTAAGTTTATTGAGCTCCGCAAGCGCCTTGGCTTTCGCTTCTTTGCTCATCCCGGCATTCTCGATGCGTTTGAGTAGTTCATCCGCCTCGTTATGCGCATCGTCCATATCGCCGAGTTCTTTCTGAATCGCCTTCATTTGCTCGTTCAGATAGTACTCGCGCTGGTTTTTTTCCATCTGTTTCTTGACGCGTCCACGGATGCGTTTCTCGACCTGTAAAAGGTCAATCTCTGACTCCATGAGGGCCACAAGATGTTCCAGGCGCTCACGCGGATTGGTGATTTCAAGAATCTTTTGCTTCTCTTCGATCTTCAGCGCCAAGTGCGCAGCAATCGTGTCTGCCAGACGGCCTGGATCGTCGATGTTGGCAAGCGAAGATAAAATCTCCGGCGGTACTTTTTTGTTGAGCTTGACATATTGATCAAACTGCGACAGTACCGAACGACTGAGCACTTCAACTTCACGCTCATCCAGGCGGTCTGGCTGATAAGTCACGACCTGCGCCTTGAAAAATTCTTCTGAGCTGAAGAAATTGACAACACGCGCACGCTCGCTGCCTTCGACCAACACCTTGATTGTGCCATCAGGCAATTTGAGCAATTGCAGAATATTCGACAAGGTTCCAAGCGTGAAGATGTCTTCACTGGTTGGCTCATCCTGCGCGGCACTTTTTTGTGCACACAACAAGATTTGCTTGTCGGTCTCCATTGCTGATTCCAGCGCGCGAATCGACCGCTCGCGGCCAACGAATAGCGGGATAACCATGTGCGGATAAACAACGACATCCCTAAGCGGCAAAACGGGAACGACTAAATTCTGCTCTTTGACTTCAGTTGTCATGGCTTCATGCTCCCGTGAATGGTTCGGTGCAACACTCGCACACGTTATAAAGTTACTCACTCTATGCTGTAAGAGTTAACGGCTCACGGAAAAATTCCGTTAAAAACAAATTGTCGCGCCTGCTTGAACTCATCCCTCCAGAACAGGCACTGATGACTAAACAATTCTCTTCACAATGTGAGTGCCACAGATGCAAAAATCAAGGCGACTGAGACACGTTATTCTTTGAAGCGAAAAAAAACGGAGCCATCTGGCCCCGTAGTTTTTATCTCAGGCATAGAAAACTTTACTTGTCGGACGCCGCTTGATGATGTTCGCCACCTTCGAAAATTAATAACGGTTTTGATTTTCCGTTGATCACGTCCTGATCCACGATGACTTTGCTAACATTTTCCATTGATGGTAATTCGTACATAGTATCCAACAGCACTTGCTCAAGAATGGATCGCAAACCACGTGCTCCGGTCTTGCGCTCCATCGCACGCCGCGAAATCGCACGCAACGCGTCGTCACGAAATTCCAGCTCGGTGCCCTCCATCCCAAACAACTTGGCGTATTGCTTGGTAATTGCGTTTCGTGGCTCAACGAGAATACGCAGTAACGCTTCTTCATCGAGTTCACCCAGCGTCGCAACCACCGGCAAACGGCCGACAAATTCCGGAATCAAACCATATTTGATCAAGTCTTCAGGTTCGATATTAGTTAGCACTTCAGACACCGCTTTTCGGTCTTTCTTGGTGCGTACTTCAGCGGAGAAACCAATGCCGGTCTTCTCGGAACGATCACGAATAATGCGCTCCAAACCTTCGAAAGCACCACCGCAAACGAACAGAATATTCGAAGTATTGACTTGCAAAAATTCTTGCTGCGGGTGCTTACGTCCACCTTGCGGCGGAACAGAAGCGATTGTGCCTTCAATGAGCTTCAATAACGCCTGTTGCACACCTTCGCCAGAAACATCGCGCGTTATGGAAGGGTTATCAGATTTGCGTGAAATTTTGTCGATTTCATCAATATAAACAATACCGGTTTGCGCCTTCTCAACATCGTAGTCGCACTTCTGTAATAATTTCTGGATGATGTTTTCAACATCCTCACCTACATATCCCGCCTCAGTCAGCGTGGTCGCATCGGCAATGGTGAAGGGTACATTGAGCAGTCGTGCTAACGTCTCCGCTAATAGCGTTTTACCGCTACCTGTGGGGCCAATCAGCAGGATGTTGCTCTTGGCAAGTTCAACTTCGTCCTTACGCACATCTTTGCGTACGGCGCCCTTCTTGGACGAAACATCCAAACGCTTGTAGTGATTGTAAACAGCGACCGACAACGTTTTCTTAGCACGCGTCTGGCCAACTACATACTCATCGAGAATTTTGTTGATCTCGTGCGGCGTGGGTAATTTTTTTCCGACCGCTCCGGTCGATTTTTCCTGCACTTCTTCACGGATAATGTCATTACACAGCTCAACGCACTCGTCACATACGAATACCGAAGGGCCAGCAATCAGCTTGCGTACTTCGTGCTGACTCTTGCCACAAAACGAGCAGTACAACAATTTGTCGCTGCTGTCCCCTTTGCCGTGCTTTTCATCGCTCATTTAGGATGCCCTGCTAGTTACAACTTCGGAATCGCTTAGCTCAGATAATCTATAAATTCTTTGTATTTCGCAACTCATTAGTCATCGAGCAAATCTCTGACGTGCGCGGTCAAAATATTCAGACTAAATAATAGCTCAGTATTTACGC
>JANMQQ010000125.1:0-4955 GCA_031370545.1 Gammaproteobacteria bacterium | reverse complement strand
GGGCAAGTAGTCGTCATGGTAGAAGCATCCACGCCGGCGCAAGCCTACGCCCGGCTCTGCCAAGAGGACTATCAAATCTCGGTGACCCGCGCCATCGATGTCGGCCCGCACATACGCAATAGTGGTCGCGTAATTACCGGGATCATGGCAGATTTTAGAAACGAGTTACCGTTACCATCGGCACCACGCGAACCGAATACGATTCACGGAACTGGCGATGATCACCAAGATTGAATCGATTCTAGTTAGCATGTAATGAGACGCTAGTTAGAATATTTAATGCATCACAACAGGAGGGGAAAACAATGTCATTGAAGCTGCAGAACCAAACTGCAACGCTAAAGCACCTGAACTTTCGTAAAGAAAAACACGGCGAAGAAAAAGTCTCATCCGTCGACCTGAAACTGTCGATGTTGACCGGCGCCGCGGTACTGGAACGATTCGACCCGGGGCTGGAAAAATTCCTCTTCTCGAATGCGCAGATTCGTTTTCCGCTCATGAAGCCGATCGAGTGGGAGAATGAGATTGAGCATTGCTCAATCAATATGGCGGGCATTCAAATCGAAGACGTGAAGATGCGGAAATTCATCATCGCGCCCAAGCTCGATGCGGCCGGCAATAAACAAATCGAACTCGATTTTGTGCTGTCATATTACCCGCAGAAAAACAATTTGCTGGAGATCGGCGAGCATGTTGGCGATGTGGTGACGCTGGATATCGACTCGCAGGAATTGGTGTAGCGAATGCAATTCAATTTGGAACTCAGTCGCACCTTGAATCGGCTGTGTAAATGGCGCACCGTTTTCTCGGGCTGGCAACTCGGCACGCGTGCTAAGGGCGATCCAGAAAGCGATGCAGTAAGCGACCATCGGGAAGCAACCATCATGCTGCGAATAGAAGTGTCGGCGTTGATCGGCTTGTTGATAAAGAACAAGTTGTTCAGCCTCGACGATCTACACACGCAACTGATCGAAGAAGCAACCGCGTTGGGAGAAGAATACGAGAAGTTGTTTCCAGGCTTCAGCGCAACCGAGACCGGCATGACAATGACAATGCCACAGGCGCGCGAGACCATGAACAAGCGGAACTGGCGGGACTAATGGCACTCCCGTACGAATCTGCAACATCCGGTGATAAAGCCCTGGGCGAAATCCAAAAGATTTTGCAGGGCTTCGGCTGCGCAAAATTCGGCTCGATGATGGATTTTTCTACCGGCGAATTGTTAGTCCAGTTTGAATATCGTGGGCACCAGGTATCGGTAAAAGCAAGCGCTAAGGGCTATGCTGCGGCCTGGTTGCGGCAGAATCCATTCACTTCACGAACACGAGCAACGCGTGAGCAACACGAGAAACGCGCGCTTGATATCGGCGGTACGGCTGTTTACTCAATGTTGCGTGATTGGATCAAGGGGCAAATTACAGCGGTCGAGACCGGCATCCTGACGTTCGAGGGCGCATTCTTGGGTCAATTGCTGATGCAAAACGGCAGACCGTTCTGGAAAAAGTGACCGAGTCAAAAATGCTGGCGATTGCGGACGCGCGAGGTTAGGTTCCATGATCACACTTAAAGTCCAAATCAAAGCCGTTGAACGCGAAATTGCCATGCGCAAAGCTGTTTATCCGAAGCGCATAGCGATCGGAAAAATGAAGGCGGAAACAGCGGAACACGAGACGGCGGCAATGCAGGCCGTACTTGAAACGTTGCAAACCTTGTTGACAATGAAAATTGCGATGAAGCAAGGCGATTGAGGATCGAAATCATGTCCAACTATCTGACTGGTGCGGCTCTGCGTTCCTTAATCGGAACGCATATTCTCAACGATCAAATTGAGTGGCTAAAAATACACAGGTGGCGGTTTGCGGTTGATAAACACGGTCGCCCAAAGGTGGATCAGGACTATTATGATCATAGAATGAAAAATAGTGACGCCGACGTAAACGTCGATAACGTGGAGTGCGAACCCAATTTCGCAGCGCTTGAATGATTGCGCGCCGGCGAAAGTACATTGGACTGCATCTCCCGCCCGGCGTAGAAGTTCGCCTCGGGAAGCGCGTCACCACTTACCGCTATCAAAACGCGGATCGCTCCTGGACAAATCTTGGTCATGATCTTGAAACCGCAAAAAAACGTGCCGAGGAACTCAATCGAAGCACGCCTAAACCAAACACCGTAGCCCACTGGTTCGAGGAATATTTTTCGAGCGCTTGGTTTAAACGCTTAGCTTCACGCACTCAGGTTGACTATCAAGAGTGCGCAAAATCCAGCGGCAAACTCATGCAAGTATTTAGTCAAATGCAATTCCAGCAAATCAAGCGACCGCACATTGCGAAGTATCGCGACATGCGTAGCGCGACTGCGGCACGGCGCGCGAATACCGAAATCACTTTGCTATCAGTCGTATGCCAATTCGCGATGGAGCGCGACGAATCGATTAAGGAAAACCCTTGTAAAGGCGTTCGACGCATTCCGCAGCACAAACGCTCGCGTGACGTTGCGCGTGATGAGCGATTGGCCTATCTCGAAATGGCAAAAGGTATGAGCGAAGGTTTGTACAAAATCGCGCTGATGGGAGAATTTGCCTTCTTGACCGGGCAGCGCCGCGCGGGGCTGCTCAAGTGTTCGCTATCCAATCTCAAAGATCACGGCATCGAGTTTCAATCAACCAAACACAAATCGAACGAAGATTCGGCCACGATCGTTATTCAGTGGTCACCGGCGCTGCGGCAATGCATAGAGAGCATTCGATCACTATCGCGGCCCGTCGTCACACTGCGCGACCCGTTACTGTTTTGCACGCTATCCGGCAATCCGTATACCGATTCCGGCTTCAAGGGGCAGTGGAACAAATTGCAGCAGGAATGGGCTAAGCGAGGCCACACGCGCTTTCATTTTCACGACCTACTTGCGGCCCATGTGACCGCCAAAAAATCGCGTGGCGAAGACGTGAGAGATACGCGCGGGCATACCACAGAAGCGACCGGCGAACGGGTTTACGACCGACGCAGAATTCGCATTGGCACTCCCGCCGAGTGAGTGCCATGCTCCCAAATTTTGCGCCATGCTCCCAAATTTTGAAATTGGCGTCGCTAAGTCATTGATTATTGGGGTGGCTGATGGGGTTCGAACCCACGACAACTGGAATCACAATCTTGGGTTTTTTGTATATAATTCAATGAACTATATAAATTTTTGGTGCTCAGCCCCTATCTTGAGAGTCAATACTGGCGCGGGGGCAATTTCCATGCTCCCAAGTTTTACGATGATAAAATCATGACCGAAGACGAAAAATACTGGACAATTTTGGCGATGGAAAAGTTCGGCGGCTCGTTCGTCAAAGCGCTCGCTAACGCGCTGCGCTGCGCCGACATGAGCAATACCGTCAAAATTTATAATGCGTGGCCAGACTACTTGAAAGAGTACGGGCCGGGTTCCGAATTCTATGAAGCGGTGAAGACAATTGAAAGCGAATGACCATGTCTTTCCAGCCCCACTCCACCCAACCTCGCCCCTGCTGGCACTGCCGTTATTTCGACGGCATGACCGGCCCGGCGGCGCTATGCACGTTGCCCAATGCAGCGCGCGTGCGTTCCGTACCTCAATGGGGGTGTTCGGGTTTCGAGCGGGAACCTGGCGCGGATGATGAGACGCCTGCGGTTGGCCTAGAGCCACGAGCTTATTGGCAAGGCACGGCGGATTTGATTGCTAAAGTAATAAAGGAAAGCGAATGACTGCCAACGTGAATCCACGCACTAGGATGGCAACAACAGGCGATGTGCATCTGGCGCTACTCGCGCTGGCGGTTGGCCTCGGAGACCACCACGATGCGCTGATTGCCGATCTCCAGAACGATCAAACAACAAAACAGATGTGGCAAGTTATTGTCGACCGATTGGTAAAAATCCTGAAAGAAAGCGAATGACCGACACCTCCAGCGATCCGGCTAAAGAGGAGATCAGACCGTGAGCGACCAATTCCGTGAGGTCAGTGAACAAATCATTGAAATAAATAAAGGTTTTAGACGCGCTGCAGGCGGTTTTGCAAGCGCTTTGAGAGATGTTGTCCAAGCAACCGAAGATTTGAAAGCGGCGCTGGCGCTAGAAAGCTACATTCGCGAACGCAACGAAGCCCTGACCACGCTGGATATGGAATGGGCGAGGCGAATGCTTCCCAATGCAACATCTGATTATGTACGGTTGATTGCGGTGCACAAAGCGCGTTACGACTGCGTATCTATTGCACCAAAGCTTCGTCACGAAAGCGCCGAATGGTTACGCGAAAGAGGCCTGGGAGCGATGCATCGGCCTTTGCTTCCTCCTCGCGAATTGCCGTAAGGACTCGAATGAGTTTTACCCCTTTCGGTTCGACGGATCGCCCGTGCTGGCACTGTCATTACTTCCAAGGGTTCAACGGACCAGCCGCGCTGTGTAATAAGCCACAGCATTCGCGCGTGCGCGCTACACCTAAACGGGGGTGTTCAAGCTTTGAACGAGAGCCTGGTGCTGACGACGAGCCGATGATCAGGAATCCGAACGACGGAGTTGCAATCCAGCCCGATTAGCTTATCATCCACCTATCAAAGCGCATCACGCGCAACCGGCACCTCGCGGCAATCTGGGGCGGCGAAATTATAATGACCACGATGTCCAGCGAAATCTACGAAGCCTTTAAGCAAGCCAATGTCACCGACGATAAAGCTCGCGCAGCGGCAGAGGCGGTCGCTCAAATCGACCACCACTACTTAATTACCGATAATAAAATTGATCGCTTGGACGCAACAATACAGCGCGAGCTTGGTTCCATTCGCGGCGGTCTTGGCGAGTTGAAAGGTGAATTGACGAATATCATGTGGTTAACTGGCGGTGTAATTTTCGCCATCGTGGCGAAGATCCTAATCAACCTGTTGCACGTCGTCAATTGACTTAAAAACCGATCGACTCTACCACCAAAATTCTGCG
>JANMQQ010000068.1:0-3067 GCA_031370545.1 Gammaproteobacteria bacterium | reverse complement strand
CGCTACGGTGCGCGCGTTATGTGTGGCGAATTGCGGGTAAAACGCATCCGGCGCGTCGAGTAACAAACGCGCGCAGGCCAGATACGACACATCGGTGGACGACTTGCGCGTGAACACCGGATAACTGTCAAGCCCGCGTTCTTGAGCGCGTTTAATTTCACTGTCCCAATACGCACCCTTGACCAGGCGAACGGGAATGCGGCGTTGTTGCGCTCGCGCCAGTGACGCCAACCACTCGATCACATGACTCGCACGTTTTTGATACGCCTGCACGGCGAGACCCAACCCATTCCAGCCCTTCAGTGCAGGATCACAAAACACCGCTTCGAACACATCCAGCGACAATTCCAGTCGATCCGCTTCTTCGGCATCGACCGTCAGGCAGATGCCCGCCGCACGCGCGGCATCTGCAAGTTCAGTCAAACGTGGCACCAGCTCGGAAAGCACACGCCCGCGTTGCGAAAATTCATAACGCGGATGCAGCGCCGACAGCTTGACCGAAATGCCGGGGCGCGCGAACTCATCAGCGCCGGGCGCACACGCGGCGCCGATGCGAGTGATCGCCTGCCGATAGGCTTCGAAATATTTCCGCGCGTCTGCGGTGCACAATGCAGACTCGCCAAGCATGTCGAACGAATAACGATAGTGCCGGTGGTTGTCGCTTTGGCTGCGTGCAAGCGCGGCGTCGATGCTGCGTCCCATCACGAATTGCTGTGCAAGGATGCGCATGGCTTGCTTGAGGGCAGCGCGGATCACCGGCTCGCCGCTGCGTACCAGCAATGATTTCAGTACATCAACGGCGCGCGGTGCTCGGTCTTGATCTATTTGCACCAGCTTGCCGGTCAGCAGCAATCCCCAGGTGGACGCGTTGACCAGCAATGATGGGCTGTGGCCCAAGTGGCTTTCCCACGCGCCGCTGCTTAACTTGTCTTGAATGAATTCGTCGGCCGTTTGTGCGTCGGGAATGCGCAGCAATGCTTCGGCCAGACACATCAACACCACGCCTTCTTGCGATGACAAATCGTATTCACGCAGGAAAGCTTGCGCCGCGTCGGTGTCGCGGTGGCGCGCACGCACATCGGTCACCAGCGCGCGAGCGCGGTGTTCGATGCGCTGTAATTGCTCGGGGTTCACGCGTGCTAACTGCAACAAAGACTCGAGCACCTGCGTTTCATCGGCGAGAAACGCGCGTGTAATCGCGAGGCGGTGTGGGTCACGGGTGGTTTGTGGGTGGGCAAAAAGCATGCGCTTGTTACCGGGGTTGGATAGGGATATTTACGGCAATTTTGGCTGCAAAGTGAGTGGTGCATTCTTTGGGTTGATTGTGAGAGTGTGGGCAAATCAACCCAACCACCCCGGCAACTGCTCCTGCGTTGCTCTACCTTCCGCCATCCATGGCGGTCGCCGTCGGCTACGCCGCCTCCCCTCCGTTGCACATGGACGTGCGAGTGCCGCGAAGTGCATGGATGCGCGAGAGCGGCCTTGAAAATAAGGAGGGGAGGAAAAGCTCAGTTCTCCCCTCCTTTACACCCGTGCCACCACCAACGGAACATACAATTCATCAGCGGTCAGTCCACCGTGCACGCCGATTTGTGAGAATGGCTTTTCGCCACGCAGCAGATCTTTGATCACATAATTTTCTTTCATCAATAATATGTAGTCGCCGATGCGATCATACAAGCGTGGATGTGCGGTGCCAGGACCAAACATATTTTCTGCAAGCGCCTGCTCGGCCGGGATCATCCAGCAGGCTTCGGATAATTCCTCACTCACGTAACGTTCGAACTGCGCCACGCGCGCCGGGCGCACATAGCAATACGCCACGCGCGGTTCACCACACAGCGGTAGCGTCAGCGTTTCCGCAAAACGCGGATGCGCTTCCAACACGATGGTATGGGCCGGTGTGGTGTCGATAAATCCGTGGTCGGCGCAAACCAGCAGCAGCGTGTCAGTGCCTGCGAGCGATTCCGTCAACGCTGCAAACCCGGCATCAAGCTTGACAAAATGCGCAGCGGCCTGGGTGCTGCCCACGCCGTGGGCGTGGCAGAGCGTGTCGAACTCGGGCCAGTAAGCGTAAATATATTTGGCTTCGGGTTCGCGCACCGTCTGCGCGATCAGCGCAAAATATTCGTCGAGACTTTCATACGCACGCCGCCGTGCCGGGCGCGTGGTGTTGAGGCTGAATTCGGAATCGACAATGCGCTGCGCGGTGACCACGTACGAGCGGCGCGTGATGCGCTCAAAGGTTGAACGCGTGTGAAATACATCGGTAGTGTTGAGCTTGGCCGCAGTCAACGATGCGCCACCGTAGCGCGGCTGAAATGGCAGGATCGCAGTCACCACGCCAAACTCTTTCAAAAACATGTACCAGCCGGTGAGCCCATGTTGTTGTGGTGCAAGCCCGGTTAAAAATGTCGTGATCGCGCTCGCGGTGGTGGTGGGGAACACCGACGTGACACGCGCGCGCAGATGTCGCCGCAGCGCGCTGCCGGGGTCACGTGTCATCAAATAGTTGTAGCCCAGACCATCGAGCACCATCAGCACGACATTACGGGCTTGCGTGATTTCTGCTGCGGGTAGTTGCTGAAAAGTATTGTATGGCGCTTCGCCACCCAGCCCACTGATTAGCGAACTCATCATATTGATGATGCTGCCGCCAGAATAGTCGGGCTTGAGAAAAGCGACGTCCATACCTGTATCTTCGTGTAGGAGCGCCGCCCTCGGCGCGATGGGGTCGAATTAAACTATCGCGGCGAGGGCGCCGCTCCTACTTTTTGAGGTCTTTCGCGCAGCGAAAACCCAGATCGGCTAATGTCGAGTCCGGGCTCAGGTTGAAACGATAAGCGCCACGTTGAAACAATTTAATGGCGTAGTGACCTTCACGTCCCCACGCTGCACCGCGAATGACTTTGTATTTGGTGCCGAAGTCATCGCTCTTATAATCAGAACCGGGGTACGGCTTGTACCAATCTTCTACCCATTCCGATACGTTGCCTGCCAGGTCATACACATCGAACGGCGACTTATCGGATTTATACGAACCGACCGGTGCTACACCGTCATCCCA
>JANMQQ010000056.1:0-10537 GCA_031370545.1 Gammaproteobacteria bacterium | reverse complement strand
AAACAACATCTGCGCATCAAGCGCTTTCTGGGCACGAGCGAGAACGCGGTGAAGACGCAAATCTGGTGCGCCGTGTCCACCTACGTGCTGATTGCCATCGTCAAAAAGGAGCTTCACCTCAAGGCCTCGCTCTACACTTTGCAACAGATTCTATCGGTCTTGGTTTTCGAGAAAATGCCTTTACCACAAGCGCTTTCTGGCGACAGTTACAACTCCAGCGAGACTGGCACTTGTATGCAACTGAATCTATTCACGATTTAACCGGACAGTAGTGATACGGCGCAGTGAATCAATCAGCAGGTTTCTTGCGCGGCTTCCACAAAACTTCAGGTGCATTCACCCACTTATTTAAATACCGTGCGGTCACAAACAACAGGTCCGACAACCGGTTCAGATAGATCGCCGTGTGCGTGTTCACTTGCTCGCTCTTAGTGAGGGTGATGATGCGTCGTTCCGCGCGGCGGCACACGCTGCGCGCTACATGACACATCGCTGCTGCGGGTGCGCCGCCGGGTAAAATAAATTCCTTTAGCGGCGCAAGTTCGGCATTGAACGCATCGAGCTCCTGTTCAAGGCGCGTAGCGTCGTCATCGATCATCATGGCGGCGCCCGGAATGCTGAGTTCACCGCCCAGATTGAACAGGTCGTTTTGCACGACGGTGAGCGCGTGACGCACCGCGTCCGGCATGTCATGGGTGAGCAACACACCGATGAGGCTGTTGAGTTCATCCACGTCACCCATGGCTTCGACGCGCGCGTGATCCTTGTCAACACGTGAGCCGTCACTCAGGCCGGTGGTGCCTTGATCGCCAGTGCGGGTGTAGATTTTTGATAAACGGTGGCCCATGAATCTAACCCTCGTGTAGTTGATAGCTGACGGGTAATTCTAAGTCGGTCATGCCCCCGTCGAGCCAGCCGGGCGCATCCGGTATGTTGCCGACGCGGCGCAATGCATTGACGGCGGATTGATCCAGCAGGGCACAGCCCGAACTATACGTTACATGCACATTTTGGATTGCGCCGCTGGGGTCGACGTGAAACGCAAGTAATACGTCATTATTGTTGATAACTGGCGCTAACCCACAAGGCGCGCGCCGAGGTGGTGTAGCCGCGTGCCAGCGCATAGCGCTTGTCGAACAGATTTTTGACCTTGCCGCGAATGTTCCCGGCCTGCTCAGGTTTAGCGTGCCGTTGACATTCACCATGCCGTAGCTGCCCATGGTGTCGCTAGTGTAATTGCTATCTTTACGCTCACCGGCAGCGATGAGGCCGGCACCGAGTTGATAGGCTGGCTGGTCGTATACGACGGATGCGGTAGCGCTGCGTTTCGCGCGCCGGGGAAGCACTAAATCGGGGTGCTTAAGTCTTTCGGCTCTTGTGCAGTAAGCTCCAGATTCACTTGCCACACATCAAGATGTACGCTGTATTGGGCTTCGAAGGTCAGTCTCCGGGCTCACGAGCGTAAGCAGGCCCAGTCAGGCTGTCAAGGCAAGTTGTGGTCCGGCGGTAATGGTTTGCGGGCACAAAAAAGCAACCCGGCAATGAAGCAGGGTTGCTTTAGTTGCTAGAGCGTCTGGGCCGGATTAATTGCCGGCTGTCGGTTCGACTTCGTGAGCGTGCAGTCCCTTGGGTCCGCGTTCAAGTTCAAAGCGGACCGTCGCCCCTTTTGCCAGGGTTTTGAATCCGTCGCCCTTGATCGCTGAGAAGTGGACAAACACATCTTCATTGGTGCCGTCGGGCACAATGAAGCCAAAACCTTTCTTATTGTTAAACCATTTCACCGTGCCAATATTCATATGACCAACCCCTGTACATGACCAAATTGAACGCAGCTTGTCATTTTCTATCACAACAAAAATGATAGTACAGAAGTGTAGTACCTAGGTTTGATATTGCAACTGAATCGGCGCAAACGGAAAGCGAAGTAGCAGATGAGCGGATACTTATGTATCCGCCGGATGAATCTTAAAAATAGATTATGTCGAGCCTGCTACCCTGCGGCGCTGACTTTGGGCATGAGTGTTTTCAATTTAACCTCAATGGCATCGAGTAACTCGTTAAACGAATCAGCGAATAGCTTCACGCCGTCGCTCTCTAGTTGATCGGTCACGTGTTTCATGTCGATGTGCAATGCGCCCAGTGCCGCCAGATGCTGATCGGCTTCAGCCAATGCCTGTTGTAATGTCAGTGCCGCAGTGCCGTGGTCTCTAAACGCTTTATAGGTTGCGGGCGGCACGGTGTTCACGGTGTCAGGGCCAATCAAACTGTCAAGGTAGAGCACGTCGCTGAAGGCGGGATTCTTGGTGCCGGTGCTTGCCCATAACAGTCGTTGCGGTTGCGCGCCAGCTTTGCTCAGTTTTTCAAACCGCGCGGTGAAGAACGCTTCGTTGTACAAGGCATAGGCGCGCTTGGCATTTGCGATGGCGGTTTTGCCTTCCATTGCCTTGAGCTGAGATTGCTGCGCGGGCGCTGCAGTGCGTGCCAGGTCTTGCAACATTTTGTCGACGGTGTTGTCAACGCGGCTGATAAAAAAACTTGCGACCGATGCGATACGGCTGATGTCCTGGTTTTGTTTCATGCGCGTTTCAAGGCCGTGCAAATACGCTTCAACCACTTCGCGATAGCGGTTCACCGAAAACAGCAGGGTGACGTTGATGCTGATGCCGTCCGCGATTAACGCTTCAATGGCGGGCAGCCCGGCAGCGGTCGCGGGGACTTTGATCATCGCATTCGGTCGGGCGACGCGTTGATGTAAATACCTGGCTTCTTTGATCGTGCCTTCGGTGTCGTATGCAAGCTCGGGAGAAACTTCAATGCTGACCATACCGTCGCGCCCGTTGCTCTGGGTGTAGACCGGCAACAGCGCATCGGCGGCGGCTTGAATGTCTTCGATGGCGAGTTGGTAAAACAGATCGCGTGCGCTGTAACGCTTGCCGCCCCGGACCAACTGGGTCATGGCATCGCTGTAGATTTGGCTACCAGTGATGGCCTTTTGAAAAATCGTTGGATTTGAGGTAATGCCTTTCAGGCCATCTTCGCGAATCATGCGGGCGAGTTCGCCGCTTTGCAGCATGCCGCGCTCAATGTTGTCTAGCCAGATGCTTTGCCCGAGTTTGGATAATGCGAGCAGGGGATTATTTGTCATGAGGTGCTCCTTGACCGACGGATCGGTCGGTGTTGGTCAATCTTGGACCACGCAGACCTCGCGAGGTTGCGTACTGACAGTGCGCATGCTGATAAATCGGCGCCGTGCACCGGTTCTTTACTATATCCAAACGTCGCCTCCGTCACCGTGTGGCAGACCGCGCAACTCACGCGGGCAAATCCGGAGCTGAAGTGTTACAGCGCCGCTGTAATACAATGCCGGTTCTTTCAAGAGCTCCAGCGCCTGGATACACCGATGCGGTTACCGATACGCCTGATTATTACGCTGACTTTCGTGGCCACACTCCTCAGTTGCACGCCGCCTGAGCGCGCGCCGCCGCCCGACATGGTGTTGGTGCCGGAAGGCGAATTCATCATGGGCAGCGACAAAATCGACACCGAAGGATTGCAACAACGCTATGGGTTGGTGAAGCCGTTGTATGTCGATGAACATCCGCAGCAGCGGGTGTTGCTCAAAAGCTTTTTCATCGACCGCTACGAAGTCAGCAATGAGCAGTACAAGGAATTTACCCGCGCAACGAAATATCAAGAACCGTTCGAATGGTCGCAGAACGGCTACAACCTCGCGGCCGAACGGTTGGAGAAATCGGATATTGACGCGCTGCGCTGGATCGCCAGCGACTACTTCAAGCTGGATGTCGATACCCGACGCCTGGATAAGCCGACGCTGCTAAATTTGATGACGCAGAAGCGCCTGTTCCGCGACCGCCTACCGGTCGCGGGCGTGATGTGGGCAGATGCCGATGCGTACTGCCGCTGGAAGCATAAACGTCTGCCCGGCGAAGCGGAGTGGGAAAAAGCCGCGCGTGGCAAAGACGGCAACGAGTTCCCTTGGGGCAACACCTGGAACCCGGATGCGATCAACTCGGGTGACAACACCCAATGGGAAGATGGCATCGCGCCGGTCGGAACTTATCCGAACAGCAAGTCACCCTACGGTGTGTATGACATGGCGGGCAACGTGTGGGAGTGGGTGGCGGATGACTACCAACCCTATCCTGGCAACTCCACACCGAATGCCGAATTTGGCACCGGCAAAAAGGTGCTGCGCGGCGGCGGTGGTGGCATCGGGCACTATGCCATCAGCCAGTTTTTTCGTTCGGCCGCACGGCAATCCAACGATCCGCGCACCACTGGCGTGGATGTGGGCTTTCGTTGCGCCCAAGATACGCGTTAACAGCAGACGAATTCAGCGCTCTAATTCCTGATGTGCTTTTACCGTGGCCGGGCTGTACTTGATTTGCAGGGCGCTGATTGCTCCGACAATGCCGCCGAGGGTGAAGGCGAGAATGACGGCTTCCATCAAAAATGTGGCCATGGGTAAATTCCTTTACCTACTGAAGTAGGTATGTATTAGTCAATCGTTGAACCGCTGGGATAGGCAGGTTGCGTACCGTTATAGTGCGCATGGTGACAACTCGGCAACGCATCTGATGTTTACTATATCTTGAGTTTGGCAACACGACTGTGTGGCAGGCCGCTTACGCAGCAGGGAAGCGGAAAAAATGGCCAAATGTTATTTGGCAATACCTGGCGCCAATGGCGTGATCACTGTAATTTTTGAGTGATTGGCCAACTTACCCTATTCCGCGCTAAAGAGCTGCGCGGCGCGCCACGTGAATCAGTTACGCTCCAATTCCTCGTGCGCTTTTACCGTGGCCGGGCGGCCATGTGCGATTTGCAATGCGGCGACTGCGCCGACAATGCCGCCAATGGTGAAAGCGAGAATGACGGATTCCATCAGAAATGTGGCCATGGATATAGTTCCTCGTGCGTTATGCATCGGTTGTGGGTTTGTTTTTATCCCGCGACCACAGGGCTTGACTTTTATAACGGCAACTTTGGAAACGGGTTTAGTGCGGCGAACAAATTTAATTTTCTAGGGCGCTCGCCGTGCACGGCGTAGCTGGGAAAAAACACGGCGCAGGATGTTTACAGCGTGGTCGACCTGTCGTTCGTTAATCACTAACGGAGGTGCAATGCGTATGACGGTATGGTGAGTTTCTTTGCTCAGCAAACCGGCGCGCATTAACTGTTCGACTGCCATGCGTGCGTTGATGCGGCTGGTGTCAAGCTCGATCCCCACTAGCAGTCCGCGTCCGCGCACATCACGAATCAACGGGTTGTTCAGTGCACGCAATTTTTCCAGCAGATAGTCGCCCAAGCGCGCGGCCCGCTCGACCAGCTGTTCTTCGATTAACACATTTAACGCTTCCAACCCCACTGCGGCGGCCAGCGCATTTCCGCCGAACGTGCTGCCGTGATCGCCGGGTGTAAACACTTTCATGACTTCGCGCCGCGCCAGGAACATCGACACCGGCAACAAGCCGCCGCCCAATGCTTTGCCCAGCAATATTGCGTCGGGTTTAATGCCGTCATGCTCACAGGCGAGCATTTTTCCAGTGCGGCCCAGGCCGGTTTGAATCTCATCGCAAATCAACAGCACGTTGTGCTGGGCGCATAAGCGCGCGCACTCCGCTAAATATCCAGGCGGCGGCACGATGATGCCGCCTTCGCCTTGAATCGGCTCGACCAGAAATGCTGCGGTATTGGGCGTGATGGCAGCGGCCAGCGCCTGCGCATCCCCATACGGTATAAGTTTGAAGCCGGGCGCAAAAGGTCCAAACCCGGCACGATACTGCGGCTCAGTGGACATGCCGATGGCCGCGAGGGTGCGGCCGTGAAAGTTATTTTGGCAGGCGATGATCTCGGCGTGCTCTTGCGGCACACGTTTGATCTGATAGGCCCATTTGCGTGCCGCCTTCAATGCGGTTTCTACTGCCTCGGCACCGCTGTTCATCGGCAGGGCTTGATCGTAACCAGTCAGCGCACAGGCCTTGGCAAGAAATGGCCCCAGCTGATCGTTGTAAAACGCGCGCGAGCACACCGCCAGTTGCTTGGCCTGGCGTGCCAGCACTTTCACCAGTCGCGGGTGGCAATGGCCGTGACTCACGGCGGAGTACGCGCTCATCATGTCAAGATAGCGTTTACCTTGATCGTCCCACACGTGGACGCCCTTGCCACGCACCAGCACCACCGGAAGCGGCTGGTAGTTGTGCGCGCCAAAAACATTTTCGAGGTCGATGACATTGCTAGTGGTCATAACATGGCACTCAGCAAGTCGAGAGTGAGTTGGGTAGTTTTGTCGGCGCGATCGCGAAACGGATTAAGCTCGGCGATTTCAACGCCGAGTAGCGCGGGATCGTGACGCGCCAGAGCGAGACTATTAAGCAAGGTTTGCGCGGGAATGCCACCCGGCTCCGGGCTGCCCACACCGGGCGCGTCCACCGGATCAATCGCGTCCAGGTCGATGCTGATGCCATAGCCCCCCGGTGCGCTGCGCACGATATTCAGTGCGGCGCTCATGACCTGTTCCAAACCATCGCGACGAATTTCGGACATTCTGAATACCCGCACGCCAAGACTTGACAATAAGCGCTCTTCTTCGGGTTCGAAACTGCGCACGCCGATCACGGCCAGATAGGTCGACTGAATTTTGGTCATTGCGTCACCCACAGCCAGCAGTCGCGCATCGCCTTGCCCCAGCAAACACGCCAGTGGCATACCGTGCAGGGCGCCGCTGCGGCTGGTTTGCGGCGTGTGGCTGTCCATGTGCGCGTCGATCCAGACCAAGCCCACCGGGCCGCGCTTGCGCTGCGCCACGGCGGCGCCGCTCCAGGTGCCGATGGCACAAGAATGATCGCCGCCGATCACCGCAAAGCGCTGGTCTTGACTTATTTCTGCGGCCACCGCCTGGGCCAGCCGCGTGCTCATCTCAGCCACCTGCGCATAGATATCAACGGGTTCACCAGCCTCGGCAGTGGGATACAAAGTGCCGCGCCACTGTGCGGCGATGCCTGAATCCACCAAACCGTTTTCAAACGCGCGTTGGATTTGATGTGGCCCGAAGTCACAACGCTGATCGCGTGCGCCCATGCAGGAGGCGGCGCCAATTAGCGCAACCGTTGGAGATATAATTTTGCGTTGAGCATGCTGGGTCATGGCCGTACCTGAGTTGATTAAGAAACCACCGTGTTCGTTATCGGCGGGGTTCAATATCAATTGATGCCGGACTGGAGTACCGCTAGTCTTATGTTGACAACTGGATTGGTATTCGCCACAGGATCTCATACATGTTAGACGCTCGCCGTCACGAATTATTCGTCATCTACACGCAAGCGCTTGGTGCGGTACATGGTAGACAAGTGGTCTTCGATCATTTACGCACGCACTTGCCGACGCGGCCCGTCTATCTGGCGGCGGTGGGCAAAGCGGCAGCTGCGATGGCCGCAGGTGCGTTCGCCGCGTGGGGCGATGTAATCCACAGCGCGGTGGTGATTACACGCTGCGGTCATGCGCCGGACTTGGCGCAACGTGAGCCGCGCACGAGTTATCTGGAAGCCGCGCATCCGATCCCGGATGCGACCAGCTTGGTTGCTGGAAAAGCGTTGGTGGATTTCATATCCGGCATTCCAAGCACGGCCCAGTGCCTGGTATTGATTTCAGGGGGCGCCTCGGCCTTGGTCGAAGTATTGCCAGCGGGTATTTCCCTGAGTGATTGGCAGCGTATCAATACTTGGTTGCTTGCGAGCGGTTTGGACATTTACGCGATGAATGCGCTACGCAGCGCGCTTTCGTGTATCAAAGGCGGGCGATTGGTGCGCTGGCTAGCCGCCCAGCACACTGACGTGCTGTTGATTTCGGATGTGCCGGGTGATGACCCGCGCGTGATCGGCTCGGGGTTGCTCTGCCCACCGGAGGGTATACCCGCTGTGTTGGATGGGCTCGTACTTCCAGACTGGATCAATAATTATCTTAACCTGGCACCGAAGGCACCTGCTGGCACGGACCCGCAGTTCAAAACCGTGCGGACCTCCATCGTTGCGGATAACGCAATGGCGCGAAGTGCAGCAGCCGATGCGGCACGCGCGTTGGGCTATGTGGCTTATCTTCATGCTGAAGAAATCGTCGGTGACGTGGCGAGGGCAGCGCAAAATATTTGTGATCGCCTGTTGTGTGCATCGCCCGGAGTTTATATCTGGGGTGGCGAGACCACGCTGAAATTACCAGAGCACCCTGGGCGCGGCGGAAGAAATCAACACCTGGCCCTGGAGTGCGCGGTGCGACTGGTCGGGCGCAAGGATATTGTGGTGCTGGTCGCCGGAACCGACGGTACTGACGGGGTCACGCAAAATACCGGCGCCATCGTCGACAGCGAGACGCTCGTGGGTTGCGATTTGGACGTGCAGGATGTTTTGGCGAACGCCAATGCAGCGACGTTTCTCGAAGCCTCCGGCGACGTACTTTGCACCGGCTCGACCGGGACCAACGTGATGGACCTCATCATCGCTATGCGGTTGAATGCGCAGGAAATCCGGTACTGACTCGCTGCCAAGAACCCGCGATTCCCTGACGGATGTCACAACCTAGCTATAAATGTGAACGGTGTCGCGGAACGCACTGTCGAATCGCGAAATAGTGGGCGCATCAGTCAAGTCACATTTATACCTGCCGTAAATTTGAATGTGCAGTGCATCTCTCGCGAATGATTGGAACGATTTTATGATGAAAAAACGTAAACCTGATTTTCTGTTTGTCCTCGCCATCATTGTTGGTGTCGGTGTAATTGTCACGATGCGGGCCCAAGCCGGTCCTGATCCGCATGTGGCCAAGGCCGCAGCTAGCAGCGTTGCAGTAGTGCAAACGGTACTGAAGAAAGCCAATTAGTCGAAAAGTCGGTCGCAGCAACAAACGCTGTGTCGGAAATTCCGGCACAGCGTTTTTTATTTGCGCAGGGTATTCAGCCAACCTGAATACACCCGATCCGCAACACGCTGCAAACTCGCGATGCGCGCCGCCAGTCCATGAGTGATTTCTGCGGGGCTTTGTACCGCGCCTGACGGTTGAGTAAATTCTTCCGGTGAGCTGGCGATCCACTGCCGCACCATCGCTTCGGACATTTCAATGTGGCATTGCAAGGCCAAGGTATTGCCGATGGAAAATGCCTGCTGTGCGCAATTGTCGTTATGAAGTAACGACGTGGCACCGGGTGGTAGCGAGAACGTTTCGCCGTGCCAGTGAAATACTGGGAAGCGCGCGGGTAGAGAATTGAACCATAGGGCTGAAGTGCGTGGCATGACTTGCTCAACGTCAAACCAGCCAATCTCGCGCACGCGATTGCGGGTCACGATGCCGCCCAGCGCTTTACTGATGAGTTGGCCGCCGAGGCAGTGGCCGAGTACCGGGATCGAGGCGCTAACTGCCTTGCGGATTAAATTTAATTCTTGTTCGATCCAAGGCAACGGATCGTTCACGCTCATCGGCCCGCCCATTAATACAATTCCGCTAAAGTCGTCGGCTCGTTCAGGTAGCTCATCATTGCGACCGATAGAAACAGTACGGTAAGGGATCGCGTCGCGGTCGAGCACCTGGGCGAAATAACCCGGCCCCTCGTGGTCGACATGGGTGACAATTAATATCGGTTGCATGATGAGCTCCTGTGGTGAGGAATTTCTAACATGATCTGTAGATGGACGAAAGCATCGGTTGCGATGTGCCTGTGTCTTGCCGCAGTCAGCGCACACGGCGCACGCATCGACGTGGTTGGCTTGTTTAAAGACAAAGCGGTTGTGGTCATTGATGGTACGCGCCGCGTGTTGACACTTGCTGAAGCGAGCCCGGAAGGCGTCAAGTTGTTGGCCGTGGAGTCAGACTACGTGGTACTGGAAATTGCTGGCAAACGCGCGATTCATCGGCTCGGTCAAGGCGCGTCTGTTTCCACCAACTTCAGTTCAGTACCGTTGATGGAAGTGCGTATCGCGCGGGATTCCATCGGTATGTATCACAGCCAGGGCAGCATCAACGGAACCGCCGTGAAGTTTTTAGTCGATACCGGAGCAACCACCGTGGCGATCAATGGTTCGCAAGCGCGACGGCTGGGGATTGATTTCAAAAAAATCGGCAAGCCGATTCCGATCAACACCGCGTCCGGAAATACCGTGGGTTATCTGATTACGCTTGATCGAGTCAAAGTTGGTGGGATTGAATTGTTCGGTGTGGAAGCCGCTGTGCTCGACGGCGACGAACCGCATGAGGCACTACTCGGCACGTCGTTTCTAGGACGACTGGAAATGCAGAATGAAAGTGGTCTGTTGCGCTTGCGGAAGAAGTAACAAACAGCCAAAAATTGACTCCCCCTGAAATAACCTTTGCTTGCTGTTTCTCTTTTCTGGGAAATTACGTAGAATACGCGACCTTTGCAGCCGGGCTCGTGGTTGAGCGCGGCGTTTTTATTTACTTCAAGCTTCGAGTGGGGATTAAACGCGATGGTAACTATTCGCTTGGCCCGCGGTGGTGGTAAGAGCCGCCCGTT
>JANMQQ010000022.1:0-9647 GCA_031370545.1 Gammaproteobacteria bacterium | reverse complement strand
CCAGCCCTCTCCCGGAGGGAGAGGGGGGTTATAAATGGTCAACCAGTGACCCCGTGGTCTGGCGCAGGCGCAAGCTCATTAACTTAGCCAGCTGCCACAAAACCTTCACGCCCAAAGTTGGGTTGTCATTGGCAAGCTGTTCCAGCTTTTGCTTGGTGATCATCACCAGCTTGACTGTTTCGGCGGCAACCGTGGTGGCGGAATGCGGCATGTCGTCCAGCACCGCCATTTCACCGAAGCTGCGTCCGGCGCGGATGCTGTTCACCTTCTTCGGCTCACGCGCATCGGAGAGCTTCATCACATCAACCACACCGTCAACAATTACGCATAGGAATGCCGCTTTTTGGCCTTCGCGAAAAATGGTCTTGCCCTTCGCAACCTGGTAAGCACGCGTATAACGCGCCAGCAGTTCAACATCAGCGCGCGCGAAATCCTTGAACATCTGCGTGCGTTCGATCATCGAACACAACTCGCCTTTGAACGAATCGCCGTCGCCCAGCAGTACTAAATTGTCTTCGTCTTTTCCTTCGGCCATACGCTTGCCCTGCTAGTGAGTGGCGGTGTCGGATTTTTTCGCGGTGCGTCGCAAGCGTGACATTAAACGCCGCGCCATTTCGCCGAACAATTCGGTCTGAGTCGGGTGCGGATGAATCGCGCGCGCCACCTGTCCGAGCGTCATCTCGCCACTCACCATCATCACGCCTTCGCCGATCAGCGTGTCGGCGTGGTCAGCCAGAAAATGCACGCCGATAACTTTCTGCGTTTTCTTGTCGGCTACGATTTTGATCAGCCCGTGCAGCTCGTTACTGATCATCGCCTTGGCGTCGATACTCATCGGCACTTTCACCTCCACCGCATCAATACCCTGCGCCTTCGCCTGCTCGACCGACACGCCGACAAACGCCGCTTGCGGACGTGTGAAAATCACGCCGCAATCTTTGTTCTGATCATAACGTGCATCTTCGCCCAGAATGTTGGCCGCCGCGACACGGCCTTGCTGCCCGGCGGTGTGGGCCAACATGTAACCGCCGATGACATCGCCCACCGCAAAAATATGCGGGACGTTGGTGCGACCACGCGCATCGACTTTGACGATGCTCTTCTCGCTCTGCACGCCTGCCTTGTCAAGCTTCAACGGTTCCAGTACCGGGCGCTTGCCAGTCGCCATCACCACATAGTCGCAGGCCAGCGTATGCGACTTGCCGTCGGCGTCTTCGTACGCCATTTCCATCGCACCGGGGCCACCGCTGATTTTCTTCACTTTAGTAGAAGTAAAAATTTTCAGATTCGGGTCGGCGTTCAACACCGCGGTGAGGCTCTTCGCGATTTCCGGTTCAACTTCGGCGAGGATGCGCTCTTGCGCTTCGAGCAGCGTGACTTTGGTGCCGAAGTCCTGGAAAATCTGTGCCATTTCCATGCCGATGGCGCCGCCGCCGACCACGCCTAACGTCTTGGGCACGGCTTTCAAATTCCACACGGTGTCGGATGTCAACACCCCACCACTTTTAAGTCCAGCATCGGCACCTGGGATGGGCGGCACGAACGGCGGCGCACCGGTGGCGATCACCGCGCAGCCAAACGTGATGCTCTCGCCCCTGCTGCCGTCACCCGGCATTGGCCGTGCGTACGGATCATTGCCGTTCTTCGAGGTATCGACGAACACGCGATGCTCGCTTTCAAAAAATGCAAAGCCCTGGATCACCTTGATCTTCACACCCTTGTCGGTCTTCAGCGCCATGTCGCCGCGTGTTTCCAGAATCTTGCGGCGCGTCGCATCGAGCTTGCTCCAGTCGAGCTTGGCTTTGGTGGTGCCGGTCACGCCCAGATGTTCATCATGCGCACGGTCGCGCATGCGATCCGCCGCTGCACGCCAGGCTTTGGAAGGGATGCAGCCGCGCCATAAACATTCACCGCCGGGGAATGGCGCGTCGCTGATCATCGCGACTTTCACACCATGTTCGGCCAGTTCACGAGCGCAGTCTTCGCCGCCCGGTCCACCGCCGATCACGACCACGTCGTAATCCCACTTGCCTTCCGGAATCGCCGGTCCCGTCGGTCCCATCCAGTCCTCCGGTTGCTCGATGACTTTTTTCAAGGTGCCGAGAAACAGCGCCACTTCCGCGCCGTTCACCACGCGATGATCCGCCGTGATCGTCAACGGCATGCCGTCCGCCCCGGCAGACGAAATCGCCAGAATCGCAGCGGTGCCAGGTGTTGGTATTGCATCGAAGTACGCAACGCCCAACATGCCCATGTTCGAAACCATGAACGTCGGGTTGGCGTATTCCTCCGGCGTGAGGCGGCGCTTGCGCGCACGCTCCACCAATTCACCCCAATTCTTGCTCAGGTCTTCCAGCGTGCGCGACTCGCAGTGGCGCAACACCGGCACCACCAGACCGCCGCCGTCCGCTGATACCGCCATGCCGACGTCGACATTATCGCGTTCGACCAACTTGTCGACCGGCTGGTAGGCCCAATTGATGGTGGGATGTTTCTTGATCGCCAGTGCGCAGGCCTTGGCAATCGACACTGTGACTGACACACCCTTTTTCTTCGATGCCTTGATCAAGGCATCAGGCTTGACATTAACCATCACACGGAAGGTTGGCATGGTCAGCGCGGCAGTCATGGAGTGACTGACGGCCCGCTCCATTGCCGTCATCGCGCGGCCCTTGCCGGGCACCTGCACCTGCGGCATCGCGTGCGCGGGAATCTGCTGCTCCATACTGCTCGGGCGCTCAATCGGCTGCGCGCGTTTCACATCCAACGCCACGATAGTCCCGCCGGGACCGCTGCCTTTGAGGGTGTTGAGGTTCACGTGGAACTGGCCGGCAAGTTTGCGCGCGTACGGCGTGGCGTGTTTGTTGTCGGGGCGTACCGCCGGAGTGGAAGCGAATGCTTGCGTGGCCGGAGCGCGATGGCCCGGAGCCGGGTGCGCTGCCGCCAACTGGTGGCGCGGTTCCTGATGCGAGGGACTGGTGACATTCAAATCGGACGCCCCGCGCGTTGCGCTGCTGGTTGCAGTCACGACCTGGCCCGCCTGTTCAACCAGATAGGCCATCGCACTGCCCACCGCTACCACACTGTCCACAGCCACCAACGGGCCGGACAGGAAACCTTCCTTGAACACTTCCACATCCATGATGGCTTTGTCGGTCTCGACTTGCGCCACCACATCGCCACGCGAAATTTTGTCGCCGGGATTTTTGGTCCAGGCCACCACCACGCCTTCGGTCATCGTGTCCGAGAGTTGTGGCATTTTGATGATCGTCACGACGCCTTGCGGCGCGTTCGTGCTTGGCTCAGCTTTCGCAGCCGCGAGGTTCGGCGCGGCCGCCACTGGCATCGCCTCACCGCCCTGCACCTGCTCGGCGCGATCCACCAAAAATGCCATCGCGTTGCCTACAGGCACCACCGCATTGATCGCTGCCATCGGCCCGGATAAATACCCTTCACGGAACACTTCGACATCCATGATGGCCTTGTCGGTTTCAACCGTGGCCACGATGTCGCCACGTGAAATCTTGTCGCCGATTTTTTTCTCCCAACTGACCAGTACGCCTTCGGTCATGGTGTCGGAAAGCTGGGGCATTTTGATTACAAAGGATTCAGACATGGCAACCTTATCGAAACGTAGGGGCGCAATTCATTGCGTCCACAGCAGGGCGCGATAAATCGCGCCCCTACAGATGGGTCCCTCCGCGCGTAACTCAGCGCGGCGGAAACATCATTTACCCAACATCTTCAATACCGCCTTCACCACTTCCTGCGCATTGGGTATCGCGGCTTTTTCGAGCTTGTGATTGAACGGAATCGGTACGTTGGCAGCCGACACGCGCACGGGTGCCGCGTCGAGCTCAAAGAAACATTCTTCGTTGATGATCGCGATCACTTCCGCACCCACGCCCACCGGTGCTTCCGCTTCTTCCACCACCACCGCGCGATGCGTCTTACTGACCGAATCCTTAATACCAACACGATCCAAAGGACTCAACGCGAACAGATCCACCACTTCGGCTTCGATGCCATGTTGCTTCGACAAAATCTCCGCCGCTTGCAAACACCAATGCACAGAAATGTTGTAGCCGAATAATGTCACGTCACGACCCGCGCGCGAAACTTCGGAACCTTCCAGCGGATGGAAATATTCAGCGTCGGGCACCTCGCCCTTCATGCTGTACATGTATTCGTGTTCGTTGATGAACACCGGATCGTTGCAGCGCACGGCGGACTTGATCAAACCATATGCCTGCTTCGGATTCGACGGCGTGACCACGCGTAATCCGGCGATACCCATGAATACTTTTTCCATGCGTCCGGAATGCTGCGCGCCCAACTGATGCGCAACCCCGCCCGGAGAGCGAATGACTACAGGTGCCGTGAGTTGACCACCCGACATGTAACGCACTTTTGCAGCGGAGTTAGCAATTTGATCCAGCGCCAGCCACGCGAAATTCACCGACATGATTTCGATGATCGGGCGCACGCCCAGAAATGCCGCGCCGATCCCCAGCCCAGTAAAACCGTTCTCGGAAATCGGCGTGTCAATCACGCGCTCGGGGCCATATTTGTCGTACAAGCCTTGCGTTGCCTTGTAGGTACCGCCGACCACGCCGACGTCTTCACCCATACAAATGACCATCGGGTCGTGCGCCATTTCTTCGTCATGGGCGCGACGCACGGCTTCCCAAAAAAAGATCTCAGCCATTACCGCGCACCTCCACGCACATACGGATCATTCTCGCCGAATACATACTTGGTCAGCTCTTCCACTTTTGGTTCCGGCGAGCTTTCTGCGAACGGAATAATGTCTTTCTCGATTTGCTCGATGATGTCTTTGTCCAGTTTCTGGTACTCGGCTTCGCTGAGTTCCTTGGCGGCGATCAAGCGCGTTTTCAAAATATACAGCGGGTCGCGCTTGCCCCAAGTCTCTTCCTCGTCTTTGGAACGGTACTTGTTCGAGTCCGACATCGAGTGGCCGCGGAAGCGATAGGTCATCAATTCCAGAAAATACGGCCCCTTGCCTGAGCGCACATGATCCACCGCTTTCTTGGCTTCGTTGTACACCACTTCAATGTCTTGACCATCGACCTGCGAGGCGGGAATGTCGTAACCGCACACGCGCTTGTACTGCTCGGTAACTGCGGTCGAACGATCAATACGCGTGCCGATGCCGTATAAATTATTTTCGCAGACGAATAACACCGGCAATTTCCACAGCGCCGCCATGTTCAGGCTTTCGTGGAAGGTGCCCTGGTTATTGGCCGCATCGCCGAGAAAGCAAATTGAAATCTCGTCGCCGCCTTTCATCTTGATGGCCTTGGCCATACCGACCGCCAACGGGAATGGCCCGCCGACCAGCGCATAACCCCCCATGAAGCGATGCTTCACGTCGAAGATGTGCATCGAGCCGCCGCGCCCTTTGCTGCAACCGGTTTCTTTTGAATACAGCTCGGCCATTACCGCCTTGGGATCGGAGCCGCATTTGATCGCATGCACGTGGTCGCGATAACCCGTGATCACATAATCGTGACCGGGACGCGCCGCTTCCATCACGCCAAAGCAACATGCCTCCTGACCGGGATACAAATGTAAAAAGCCGCCTACCTTGCGCTCCATATAGGCTTCGTAACAGCGCT
Source organism: Gammaproteobacteria bacterium (assembly GCA_031370545.1). Lineage (GTDB taxonomy): Bacteria > Pseudomonadota > Gammaproteobacteria > SG8-11 > SG8-11 > UBA6921. The sequence continues at coordinate 4,008 of JANMQQ010000022.1, read as the reverse complement.
CTTCGAAGCGTCGCGCAAACAACATTTCGCGCAACAGCCGTTTTTTGTCAGCGGCGTTCATGGTGCTCCTGGAATTTAAAAATGTGGCTCATGACCAACACGCCCGCCACGGCTTGTCCGGGCGGGGAAGCGCGCTATGATCGGGGTTTTGTAAAAACAGGTCAAGTTACCCCGGATTTGTACGGGCAATCGCATCTGATTCGGCTGCTCATTTTGCGATTGCCTGCTGGAGCAGCACCTTGTCATCTCTACAAGGTGAGGGATATGGGTCTGTTGTTGAACTTTTAAGTCTTGCTGTGATTTCTGGTTGTATAAAGGGCACTTCTATAAATCCCCGTAAACTTTTTGAGTTTGCCGGGATGAAGATGGGGAAGAGAGCGCCAACCCTGGATTGACCGGATGCAAAAAAAGATCACGGTACGACAAATAACTGCGCCTCGATCAGAGAACATCAAAAAACGGAACTCTATAACTGAGTAACGGCGATTAAACGGGATTTATAGAGGTGCCCTTTAGCGGCACATTCAACGGGTAACGCCTATCTCGTCCGTGGTTTATTGCATCGCCTTTCGCGGGCGCGAAGAGCGTACAGCGTTTAAGTAACCCGACGCGGTCGCTCTACGCAATTTCACGATTCAGCTGTAGCTTGACTCATCTAGGGGCATTGCAGCACGATGCCACCGACAACTGGAAACTAAGGGGCCTCAGGATGACAAACCCATTCGGCGATGCGGGCGACGCGGACTGCATGGCACGCAATCCATTCGAAGAAGCAGACAGCGCGACTTTACGCATGCAACTCGCCACCTGCCCGGAAGCATATGGCATCGACCGGATGAGCGATTCACAGGTGCGCGCGCGGGTGAGGGAATTTCAGCTGATGGGTAGGCTGCCCCTCGAAACCGAGCGATCATAGGCGCAATCGCGGTCAACGCTGAATGCCGGGCGCTACACCCATGAAAACCCGGATTAGCATCGGTAGTTACGTTTTCTACCATTACATCAATTTAGAAGCCGCCAAATATGCCTTACGTTTGCGATCAAAATCTCGTCGCCTTTCTCATGGGAAATGTTGTCGGCGACGGTCAATGTGTCGCGTTGGTTCAACAATGCACGCGCGCGCCTCACACCAGTCAGTGGCGACAAGGCACACCCGTGCGCGGAAATTTGGGCATTCTAAAGAGGAACCGCAATCGCGACTTTCGAAAATGGGAACTATCCAAACCAGCGCCACGGCAATCATGCGGCCATCTACATTTCCCAGGACGCAAAAGGAATCCAGGTGTACGACCAATGGGTAGCTGACAAACAGATACCTATTCATATCCGCACCATTCGATGGGGTGGTGAGGACCCGAGTGACAATGGAAATGCGTTCTCCGTGATCGAGTAAATGACAATGACAAAATATCGATCTATAAAACTGGTGTGGCTCTTGCTACTCGCTGGAGTCGCTGTGCAGGCCAATGAAGACCTGACGTGTCCTTCATACATCGCTGTTTCACAAAAGGCGACCACTCCGCCTCCCGGATGGGACGTCACCAGTCAGAGTAACGACGCAATGCTGCACAACGTATCCGGAGTTAATTTCTATGATGGCCCGCCCAGTGAGCTGGTCAGATTAACTCCTAGTGCCGAAAAAACGGTGGGCAATAGGTCCAGTGCGACATGGAAGCTTTACAAAAAAAGAAACAGCGGCCAGGGCTTTTGGATCGAATGCACCTACACCTACACCCATGTGGTGCTGTCTAAGCGAATGCCGGATTCCATCAAAGAGTGCTCAACGTATTTTGAGAAATACCCTACCCCCAGAATTAAGTATGAATACGCCTTTGATCGCATGGAGTGCAAGTAATTCAAACGGAAAACCTAACTAGCCGCAACTGGAAAACGAAAGCCATACGGCTGCTCAAGATCATCAAGGCGGATTTACCCGGGGACTTGGCCAAGAGCGCAGTGACGGGCTTGGTGGTCGGCTTCAATCCCGTGAGCTTCATCGTCAAACAAGCCGGTGTCGCTGTACTCGCTGCCACAGGATTCTGGGCTTACGGAATGCTCTACTACCGGGACGGAAATATTGACGACTCAGCGGGAGTTTGGGAAATCTTGGCGGACTACGGTACGCACGGTGCTTGGTTCGAATATGCCGGACTACTTAACGCAAAAGAACAGATAAAAGATTGGATCCTCGACATCGCCCGCGCCTACAAGATCATCGACCCCGCCGCCCCAGCACCCAAAGAGAACGGCTTCTATCTCGAACATGGCTACATCGCGCTGCCGTATCTTGAACAAGAAGAAACCTACGCCCGCTTCGAAGGCCATCCGCTGGAATTGAAGCTGGAATTCACCACCCGGGCGGTGCACGAGGTGAGCGAAAGCAGTCTGGTCGAGCGTCTGGCGGCGTCGCTGGCGATGAACTTCGCGCCAGGTGTTGACGTGGATAAACTGCGTACCGGCAAGCGCAGTGTCGCCGGATTAAACGGCGAGGAAGTCATTTTTCGCGGCACCCAAGACGGCAAAAGCGAATTGAGCTTCACCTGGCTGTTCACCGGCAAGGCCGACTCGGGCAACGCACCGAAAATATCCATCGAAATGGAAGCGCCCGACGGCCACGTTGAGGAAAAAATGCGAGTATGGGATGCAATCCTCGACTCGATCAAAGCTCCCGGGCGATAAAATCGGACTTTTCTAAGGTTTGCACGCCGCACCAGTACCGGCGCGGGTAACGGAACAACACAGAAGGCAGGCAACAATGAAACTGTTTCACAGCATAGGAATTCTGGGCAGCCTCGTGCTGGCAGGCTTGGCCGGATGCAGCGGTGCGGCGGGCGATGCCAGTACCAACAACCAGTCGCCGGTAGCGAGTAAGGTGCTGGTCACCGGCAACAATCCAAACCAAGTGGGGGATGTACTCACCGTCAGCTACACCTACACCGATCCCGAAAACGACGCCGAGCCTGCGGCCGGCAGTCAATTCCGCTGGCTGCGCAGTGGCGCGGCCATCACCGGAGCAACCAGCCGGACCTACACCTTGATGCTGGGAGATGCAGGCAAACCCGTCACCGCCGAAGTCACGCCGCTGGCGCAAACCGGCGCCAGGTCGGGAGCGCCGGTGGTATCGAATTCTGTTGCAGTCGCCCCGGCTGATCCTGTGGCGCTCACGGTCAGCGCCGGTCTCAAACAACTGCGTTTCAACTGGGCCTCAGTATCGGGCGCGGCGACCTACCGCGTGAGTTACAACGCGGATGGAGCTTCGGGATTTACGGTGGTCTCAGGCGACGTGAGCACGACCAGTTACGATTGGGATATCGGGGTTCACCGCATCAATTGGCCACAAGCTCAATTCCTGCTGGAAGCCTGTGATGCCGGTGGCTGCTTGCCGTCGGCGAACATCAGCGCGGTGAGTGTGATGGTTAGTGCCATTGGCTATTTCAAAGCGAGCAATACGGGTGGCGGAGACGGTTTTGGTTGGTCGGTCGCCCTGAGCGCTGATGGCACTACACTCGCAGTCGGTGCCCGTAGCGAAGACAGTCCCGCTACCGGTATAGGGGGTAGTCCGGTGGATGACTGTATGGCTGCGACCCCTGTCAACTGTGCCCGAGACTCTGGAGCGGTGTATGTCTACATCCGCAGTGATACCACTTGGTCTCAGCAAGGCTATGTAAAGGCCTCAAACACTGGGGCTGGTGACTTCTTCGGTGCCTCAGTCGCTCTCAGCGCCGATGGCAGCACCTTGGCTGTGGGGGCGTTTGGCGAAGCCAGCTCCGGCACTAGCAGCACGCCAGATGAGTTGGCCCCTAACTCCGGGGCGGTCTACATTTACACCCGCACTGCCGCCACATGGTCCCAACAGGGATACGTGAAAGCGTCGAATGCCGGTGGTGCCGGCGTATTCGGTGTCTCAATCGCGTTGAGCGCTGATGGAAACACACTCGCGGTCGGAGCATATGGCGAAGACAGTGCGGCCACGGGTATAGGTGGTAATCAAATCAATGGTTGTGCAGC
>JANMQQ010000006.1:0-3918 GCA_031370545.1 Gammaproteobacteria bacterium | reverse complement strand
GTGCACATAAATGAAGTTCTGTCCCGGCGTGGTGCCCCAATGTCCCAGCAGCATGCGTTTCACATCCGCGAGCGTCAGCGGCCGCTTCAGCAGCGGATTATCGAAAAGATAAATCTGGCCGACCGATAGATAGTTGGCGGCGCGCCAATAGGCATCCATCTTGTGGAGCAGGTCCGGCGTGAGGGTGTTGGTGTTCATGGTCTAAGTTTACCGAATTGAGGCGAGATCGAGGACGCGGGTGACGGATCTCGCGATCATGAACTCCACGCCGGTGCGGATGAACCGCACCTTGACGCGACCCACTTTCCCATCCAGCCGCCGCCGCAGCAGCTCATCCTTCGCATACAGGGCGAACCGGAATCCGGCGAGCACGTTGTTTTATGCTTATTTGCTCATTGGCGTGAGAGTGGTCAACCCGAGGCTTTCCCAATCCTGCATACCGCCGCGATACCAGAGGATTTTGTGCGCCGGATAGCCGATTTTCAGCAGGCTCTTGAGGGTGGTCGATGACTGTCCGCACCACGACTCCATTCAGGGTTGAATAAATTCATGTTTCCGTTACTGGCAACCACTGGTTGGCAACTACTGGTCGTCTATATCTTTCCAAACGGTTGAATAATGACTACACGGTAGGTTAATGCAAGAATCTTTTGCGGTATGTGCGCAGGCGCACAGAGCGCGCAGTTTGCGAAGTGGAGAATCCGCGCAACGATACGTGGCATACGAAACCGGCCGGAGAGTGGGCCAATACGTTGCTTGGGCGAGAAAGCATGCCGCCTGATCGGCGCTCGAATATACGCCTTACTTGACGGCGGATTCGCGTCCAGTAAGCGGCCGATAAAGCGATATTGCAAGGGGACTTCCATGGGAAAACTATCCGATGCCTTCCGCGGCGTTTCTTTGCCGCCCGTTAAGCAACAGCAGTTGCTGGCGCTTGACCGGGAGTTTGCGGATCTCAAGGCGCAGGTACAGGCACTCGCAGCGGTGAACCTGAAACTTCAGGCTGAAGTTAATTCAGCCAAGCGCGCGATTGAAAAACTCAAGAAGGCGAGCGAACCTGCGGAAGATTCCCTCGATGAAATTACTGAGAAGATTTTAATCAAGATTGCCAACACCGAAATCTCAGAGGGTGGTGTGATAAAAAGCATGGGGCTGACCACCGCGAACGGAGAACGTCATCTTGACGTTCTGCGTGGCAAGCGATACATAATCCAAAGCCAAGCCGCCAGCGGTGGCATCATTTACCGCGCTACCGCAAAAGGCCGCGCTTACCTTGCCCGTAACAATAAGGTCTAAGCGGTGTCTTTTTCGCGGCCTTAATGTGAAGCGGCGGCGCACCGCATGGACCGGTGCGGCACACAGCGCTCCTTTGCATGTTCGCTAGCGTACAGACGGCACGACGCGGTGGGCCTAGTTTGAAAGAAGTTGATACGCCCGCCCGACTTGGGGCAGTCACAAGGCCGATTAAAGGAAAGACCCGCAATGTTTATCGAGTACCGCCTTGAGAAATTGTTCAAACGGATCCCCGCCGGCTTCTCCATTCCGTTGCGGATAGTGTTATGGAACGGGCGCGAGTTTAACTTCTCTTCTGAACCCACCGTCACCATCCACGTGCCAAAGCCTTCGGCGCTCCGGTATTTCATTCCGCCTGACCTCAATAAGCTCGGCAAGGCGTTCGTGGAGGGCCACATTCGCGTCGAAGGGTCAATCCACGAGCTATTCCGGGTCGCCGAAAGTCTGGTTAGCAGCGTCGCCGCCAATACGCGCGCCAGATTTCATTGGTTCACGCGCCACAGCCACAGGCGGGACCGCGAGGCTATCGAATACCACTACGATGTCTCGAACGATTTCTATTCGCTGTTCCTTGACCGAAACATGGTTTATTCATGCGCTTATTACCGGCGCGAGACTGACTCCCTGGAAACGGCGCAGGAACAGAAGCTGGACCACATTCTGAACAAGTTGATGCTGCAGCCGGGCGAACGTTTTCTCGACATTGGTTGCGGCTGGGGGTCATTGATCCTGCGCGCAGCGAAAAAGTACGGCGCCATTGCCACGGGAATCACGCTATCGAAAAACCAATTCGAGCATGTCCAAAAGCGCATTCAGGCCGAAGGCCTGCAACGGAGTTGTACGGTGGAGTTGCGCGATTACCGTGACCTGCCGGACACCGGCGTATTCGACAAAATCGCGAGCATCGGCATGTTCGAGCACGTGGGCTTGAAGAATCTCTCCATGTATTTCCGCAAGATCAACTCGTTCTTGACGGACGGGGGCCTGGTGTTGAACCACGGCATTACCACAAGCGATGTGGACAGTCACGAGCTTGGTTCCGGGGCCGGGGAATTTATCGACCGCTACGTGTTTCCGGACGGCGAGTTGCCGCACCTGAGTCTCGCATTAAAGGAAATGTCGGCCGCCGGATTGGAGGTGACCGATGCGGAGTCGTTGCGGCGTCATTACGCGCGCACGTGCCACGAATGGGCCAATCGCCTGGAATCGAACCGCGACCGCGCGATCTTCATCGTCGGAGACCGGCGGTTTCGCATCTGGGAAATCTATCTCGCCGGTTGCGCTCATGCGTTTTCGCATGGGTGGATAAACATCTATCAGGTTCTTGCGTGCAAGGCTAAAAATTCGACGGCCAATTCGTTGCCCCTCACGCGAGAATACATGTACGACGGTTAGTCGAATGGGCATGAGCGCGAGGAACGTCGATGAATTGACTGGCCGCTCTCTTGCCAAGCGGAACGGAAGAACAGGCAAGCTCTAACGACTCTGGCGTCGGCTATAAAGACCCGCGCGGCAGTCATTGCCATAAAGCCCGGCCATTTCGCCATTGTTGGCCCTTCCGGGAATGGGTTCTGTGCGCTCGCGTACATACGGGTTACGGCATTTCATCTATCCTCCGGTTCATCTATGATGACACTTGTCCGTGGCACCCGCCGCAATCGCTCAGCCGACGCCCTTGAAGTTCGCGCTGGCGGGGTCGTGGACTGCGCGCGATGGAGAGCAAAGTTTTTCAATTTACCGTTTCACAATTTTTAGGAGATAGGTACAAATGAATCCCACAAAACTCATAGCAATCGTCCTGATCGTCGCTGGCAGCCTTGGCCTCGCGTACGGCGGCTTCAGTTATACGAAAGAAACCACCGGCGTGAAGCTGGGCCCGATAGAACTCAAGGTCCAGGAGAAGGAAACCGTCAACGTCCCGCTGATAGTCAGTGGTGCTGCGATCGTACTCGGCGTGGTCCTGCTCGTCGGCGTCGGACGCAAATGACGGACCGCAGGACCGTGTAACGGCGGAGCCCGGCTAAGAGCGCCTATTTACCGCGGCGAAAAATTTTCGTGTGGATTGCAGGGCGTTCTATGCGGTCGAATTTTTCGCGCGTTCGTCGAGCATTTCAGCCGGGACTTTTTCTACATCCTCCACGCGCAAGTCGAGCGGGCGCCCGCTTGCGGGCGATCCGTTGGAACGCAATGTGGGGGGTGGGATTATGGCGACAGCACATTGGCAAGCGCGCGCAAAAGCTTCGTCCCATCGCCCTTCCATGTGCTGCCATGCATGCACGCAAGCGTTGTCGGCTCGGCACAGGCCAGTCTTTCAAGCATCGCACGCGCGTTCTGCGTGTGTGAGTAATAATCCATTGCATGACGGAACGCCTCGCTGGGTCCCAGAATGTCCGACTCAGTGAGTGCTGGAAGGTCGGCGCCGCCTTGCGTGAATAGGTCGCCGCACAGGAGTGTCTTCGTTCGTTCTTCCATCAGGAACCCACATTCCCACGCGTGAGGCAGATGCGGCGTGTCGAACCAGCGCACGGCATGTTTTCCAAGCGTGAGCGTTTCCCCGTCCGCGAGTGCGCGCGCCGGCCGGTCGGCCATATCATCAATTGACACCAGCGCCGCCACCTTGCCGCA
>JANMQQ010000482.1:0-7228 GCA_031370545.1 Gammaproteobacteria bacterium | reverse complement strand
AAGCGTCCGTCCTGCGGGAGCCGCTTCTCGGCAATATCCAAACCGGCCATGAGTTTTACGCGCGACAGCAACGCGGTGCCGATGCGGAAGCGAATGCGTAATTCACGCTCGTCGGGTTCAATGTGAATATCCGACGCGTTGAGCTGGATGGCGTCTTCAACCTAGAAACGGCAGTTGAACGGCCTGCGGAGTGCGACACGTTGAGTACAGGGCAAGGCGCAACGAGCGAGGAATAGCGAGCTATTCCGATGAGTTGCAACGCAGCCATGTGCACAACGGGGCGTGCTCCGCAGGCCGTAGCGGGCTTCGCGTTCTGGGTGAAGCATGTAAAGGCCAAAAATATCAATACCTGTACGCATTTGCTTGTGCCTTGTAGCGGTCAACTGCCGTTTCTAGGTTCAAACACGGTTTGCAATAACTTGACGACCGGTGCATCGACCAACCCGTCGCTATTGGCGAGCTGACGTAGATCGACATCGCAGGCCGACATCTCCTCTTCAAGTTCTTGCGCCAGGCCCGAAATCTCGTCGGTGCGGCGGTACATCAAGTCGATGGTCTTGACTAAATCGGATTCGCGTACCACGGCGAGGCGCAGCGGTCGGCGCACCACGCGGCTCAACTCGTCATACGCGAAGATGTCGGTCGGATCAGACATGCCGACCAGCAAACCGTCCTTGCCGTCTTTAAGCGCCAACACCCGGAACCGGCGTGCCTGCGCTTCTGGGATTATGCGAACGACTGCCGGGTTGACGTGATAACGCTTGAGGTCGATGTAGGGAATTTTTAATTGCTGGGCGAGAAAATCCAGCATCCGGTCTTCGCTGATGTAGCTGTTCTCAATCGGCACGCGGCCCAGCTTGCGGCCGCTTTGCTTTTGCGCCGTAAGCGCGGCGTTAAGTTGCTCCTGCGAAATGATCTTGTGTTCGATCAGGAGGTCGCCGATGCGAACTTTCTTGGGTCGAAAATTTACTGCTGACATGATCAATCCTGCACCTGCGCGCAAGTCCATGCGCGAGGAGTTTTATCGAAACAGCGCGGGAGTACAGACGAAGCATGAAGGAAAATTACGGCCTGGGCGCAGCCGGTGGCGACCACCACGGCCCGCCCCGCACCAGACGCAAGGCGCCCGGTGTTGTTTTTAATTGAGCGCTGGCACCGCCCGCACCGAAATCCAGCGTGTAGGCGTAGTCCGCTGACTTGGGTTTTTCCGTCTTGCTCCAGAACGGGTCGGACGGCGTACCCGGAAAGACCGCAGCGTTGATTCTTTGATCAAGGCAGCCAAGCTCGACAATTGCAGCGAGCTCGGGCACCAGCGGCACACGCCAGTCGGTGTAGCCGGCATAACCGTCGAGGTTGACAGCATCTTTGGCCCAATCCGTGTCTTGCCAGGCGTAACGGGTGGCGGTTCCCGTGCAACTGCCCGCATCCCATTTTTGCCCCAGTGCGCAGCGCATCCAGGTCAATCCGGTCTGCTTGTCCAGTACTGACCCGTTGGCATTTAACGTGAAACGTTCCGTCGGTGTTGAGAGCGGGCGCGGGCCGGGTTTGCAGGCATCCGCGTTCGCTACGCTTGCACACAATAGTGTCGCGCAACACAACAAAACAGATCGCCAGGGGCTACGCATAAGGGGTATCCACAGTGCGTTATGAAAAGACCGCGTTCGCCTGTGCAATGCTGGCGAACGCGGCCACAGCACCAACTAATATCCACCACGATCCGGGTAACCCGGCCCGGATTTAACCGGCACACCGCCCGACTGCTCGTCTTTCGCCAAGTCGATTTTCACACCTTGATGCATGTAGGTCGCATAGGCTTCCATCGCAACCATATCGGCACTGTCGAACGCCAGCGGCTTGCCTTGCATTGGGACGGTAATGCACCAATTAATCATGTCCCGCAGCGTACCGACCTTGCCGAGGTTGGTTTGGAACTTCGGCCAGGTGTGCGGATTGGTGGCGGAGCCGTCGGGATGGCAATTGCCGCACGCCAGCCCGTTGCTGCCCAACTTGCCGTTGTGCCACAACGCATCGCCATTGGCGACCGCCTGCATTAACGCATTCCATTCGTCGTCCGCTTGCGTCGCGGTGCGCGGATCCTTCGCCTGAGCAGCGCCGTTGAGCAAGGCCGCCACCGCAACTCCGGCAATCAAACTGACTTTCAATTGTGGTTTGATGTTTTTCATGTGCGCTTCTCCCCAGTTAAAGTTTCAGGCCGCGGCGGACGTTTTCCGGCAGCAGGTGTGCGAACTCACGATAGTTCAACAGGCCATCGAAGTCCGCCGACACCTGCACCCCGTGCGTTCCCATGCCATCTTCAAAATTGCCTGGATCGGCACGGTTCATTTTGATGTTGGGGTAGGGGAGTTCGACCGGTGGATACGGCCAGGGCCACGAGGTTGACATTAATCCGGCCGAGCTGATGTTGCCGATTTTGTTGTAGACCACTTGATGCACGTGTCCGTGGATGGAAATCACCTTGTCGAACTTGCGCAGAATCGCGCGGATTTCCGGCGCGTCAGACGTCTGGAAATTCCAGCGCGGGTAGTAATCCCACAACGGCGAGTGCGTCATGATCACGACGGGCGTGTCCGGGGTCAGGTTCTTTACATCCTTGGCCAGCCATTCCAGCTGTTGTGCGCCGACCCCCCACAGTCCGCACTTGTGGCATTCGAGTTCTTCCATGCGACCCATGCGCTCCGCCGGTGTCAGACCGGCTAAGGTCCAGAAGTCCGGCACCAGAATGGAATTCATACCGATGAAATGCACACCCTTGTGATCAAACGACCAATGGTCCTCACCGAAATGTCCGCGCCACGCCTTACCCATATCCAGGTAATAATCGTGTTCGCCGGGGATCGCGATGTACTTCATCTTCAACTTGTCGAGATGCTTCTTACCTTTTGATAATTCACTGTCTTTGCCCGATTGCGCAATGTCTCCCGCATACAAAACAAAGTCCGGGAGGGGATTCATCGCATTGATGTCGGCCACGCCCTTGGCCAGGAATCCATCAAACCGGTGATCTGCGATGTCATACAGATGGGTGTCGGTCAGCACTGCAAAAGTGAACGGCGAAACTTTCTTCGTTGCTGCCTCGGCAACGCCTCCCAGGCCAAAAAAGCTAGTGGCTGTCGGCGCAAATGTACCGGCAAATAACGTACCGGCAGCCATTGTGGTCGACATTCCAAGAAACCGCCTTCTTGAGATTTTCTCCATAGCTGGTTACCCCTCGATTAAGTGATGGTTGAACCTCTTCAAGCACAGATTAAGAACCGCTGGCGTCTAGATTTAATCTAAGCTCATCCGCATTTAGACATGGACTAAATCTAAAAACTACCAACGCGTTGGCGTTTTTGGAGCGCTATTGATGTGTGAAAGGGAACGGGTCTTGCTTTAGGAAATCAATCTGCGAATGCCACGTCTCGACATCCAAATGACTTCTCATTAAACACGCTTAAGATCAGAGCGCGCAGGTCTTAGACAAAGGCATACACAACCACAAATCCCGCAGTTACCAGTAACGTGAGCGAGAACAGAAACACCATGTCAATGAGGTTGGTCCAATACCGAATTCGTTGTGACTGAACGCGTCGCAGAGTGAAAAAAATGAGGTAGCAAACGACCAGGAAACCTAAGGACGCGAACAGAAACATGTCATCCGCCAGCGTTTCAACCTTGGTGTTACCAACTTTCAGATTCACGATGCCCACAAGCGCCAGACTCAGTCCCGCCAAAGTGCCACTTGTTGATAGTAGTGAAACCAGAAGGTGTAACAGGTCTGTCGGGTCGTTAACGTTTTTCAGCATTTTCGCGATTCTGCTTGCATATGTTCAGTCCCGGCGTGTCGCCATCCAGATGATATGTCGTGCTCCGCCACTTGCGCCGCGCGCGCGTACGCGTTTTTCTTCGGCGTCGAAGCCGACTTTGACCAGCCGTTGCGTAAACGCCGGATCGTAGCCCGCCGACCACACCGCCAGCACACCGCCAACGCGCAGTGCAGCATAAGCGGCGTTCAAGCCGTTCAATTCATACAGCCAGTCGTTTTCCTTGCGCGTCAAGCCTTCGGGCCCGTTGTCGACATCCAGCAGAATGGCGTCGTAGGCGCGCGTTTCCTTGCGCATTATTTTCGCGACATCCAGTTCACGAACCTGCACCCGTGAGTCGTTCAGCGGGTGGCTGGCGAGGTGGCCGATCAGCCCACGGTTCCACACCACCACGGCAGGGACGAGCTCGGCGACGACGATTTGCGCGTCGGTATTCAGCACGCCCAACGCCGCAGCCAAGGTGTAGCCCATGCCCAGGCCACCGATCAGCACGCACACCGCCGGGCGCTGCGCAATACGGGTACATGCCAGTTCAGCCAGCGCTTGTTCCGAGCCATATGCGCGACTGTTCATTAATTCCTGATTGCCGACACGGATCGAAAATTCAGTGTCACGTTGCAGCAAACGCAAGTGTTCGCCGTCGCCGGGGGCTTGCACGCTATCGAGCAGCGTCCAACGATTCACGGCCTGATCGCCATGCGAGCGCCGTGCGGAAACCGGAGCGTGATGTGCTTGAACGTCATAATGCCGAGCCTGCGCCAGTGTGAATTTGATCGTCGCCGAGCTTGCGGATTGCGCGTGAACGATGCAAGTGGCAAACCTGAAAAGCCGCGTTCAATCGTTTGGCGGCGACCGCATAATTTTCTCGCGCGCCAAGGACACCCGCACCTTGTCCACCTGTTTATGACAGAATCCGCCCGATTGAGTTTCGAAACGCACAGGTCGTCATGCAAAACATAAAATGGGATACGCCCACGCGCCTGCTCCACATGGGCCTAGTCATTACAATTACTGTGCAGCTCATGGTGAGTCTGGTGATGCAAGCACCGGGCGCGCGTGCACACAGCGCGCTTGAAACATTTACCTACCAGGTGCACCGCTATGTCGGGCTGGCCGCGCTGGCCGTGGTGCTGGTGCACTGGGCTTGGAGCTTCGCAACGCGTGGGCGTGCAACGGTGCGCAATCTGTTTCCCACCACGCCAAATGAGCGTGCTCGCGTGATAAACCAAGTGCGCGGCATGTTCGCGAAACACATGCCGCACAGCGAAACTCCCGGCGGTGTGATCGGACTGGTGCACGGTTTTGGCTTGCTTGCCAGCACCGCCATTGCGCTGACCGGTGCGGTGCTGTTTACATGGTGGCCCGAAGTCGGCAAACCTGATCAGTTGACGCATACGCTCGGCGATGTGCACAGCGCGCTGTCCAACCTGGTGTGGGCCTACTGGATTGTGCACGTAGGAATCGCGCTCTGGCATCACTATGTTGGGCACGATACCTTGCGCGACATGTTTTGGCGTTAAGGGAAATGTCTATGACTGTTAACTCCATCGACGACCGTTTTAATGAACTGGAAACGCGGCTGGCGTTTCAGGATCACACCCTGGGTGAGCTCAATGACGTGGTTACCAGCCAAGAGCGGCGGATTGCGCAACTGGAACGCGAGCTGACGATGTTGAAGGGGCAAATGAAAATCATGACGCCATCGCTGATCGCCCCGGCCAGTGAGGAAACTCCGCCACCGCATTACTGATTTGTCCGGCGCTTTTTTATTTTGACCCGGACCGAGGCCGCTGCTAACGTGGCCGCTTTATTTCATAACCTCTGAGGGATTTCCATGTTCGCGAAGACTGTAATTGCAATGGCGTTAACGGCGGCGGTATTGGGTGGCGGTGTGGCAGCGGCGGCCGATGCGCCAGCAGCGAAAACTGTCGAAGCGTTAAATGTCGAGAAGGCCAAGCTCAAAGGCAAGCAGGTGGCGTTCAAAGGCAAGGTGGTCAAGGTCAACAATAACGTGATGAAGAAAAATTTCCTGCATGTTCAGGATGGCACCGGCAAAGAGGGCACCAACGACATTATCTTGACCAGCACGCAGACTGCCAAAGAAGGCGACATGATCAGCGTGGTCGGCAAGGTCACGCTGGACCGTGATTTTGGCTCGGGCTACATGTACCCGATCATCATCGAAGACGCAGTAATTACCGCTGCAAAGTAGTCGTTCAATATTCTTTGGCTGGAGCACCGCGTCGGCTGCTCCAGCCGATTCTCATCTAAAAACGTGATGCGTTCAGCGTCACGTCCGCACCGCTCCAGGCTTTCTTGAAACGCTGCTCCACGGCGGCGATGTCCTTAGTTTTTTTCTGCGCTTCCAGGCTGAGTTTCAAGCCGTACAGTGACCAGCCGTTTTCCGGATTGCGGCTCAGGTCGTCAAGGTAGACTTTTTCTGCATCGGCTGCTTTACCAGCTGCAAGCAAGGTGGCACCCAGCCGCTGACGTACCGGTTGAAACCAGTCGGGCGGCTCGTCGTAAGTTAACCCGTCTTCGATCACGCTCGCGTGCTGCAACAATTTTATCGCGGCGTCGAACGCGCCCGCGCGTTGTTCGACGTCAGCGTTCAACACGTCACCTGCTATGCCGAGCAACACTTTTGAGGAGTTATAACCTGCCATGTGATCCGCCGGTTGGTCGGCTGTTACCTTACGTAACCCGACCAATTCCGCGCGGGCTTTATCCGCTTCATTCTTTGCGCTGTAGGCCAGCCCACGCGCGAAATGCCACATGCCTTGGGTGTAGTTCAATCCGGCCAGGGGGGCTGGCTCCTTTAAAATTTCATCCCATTTTCCGAAACGTGCGAGAGCCTGCAGAGGGGCAGAAATAAAAAACTCAAGCGGTGGCACTTCTTTGAGTGCCGCAGCGGGAATGTTAGCGGTCAATTGACGCGCAGTTTTTATGGCGGCTGCGCTGTGGCCTGCCGTCATGTTGGCAAAATATAAAAAGTGCAGGTTGTGGTTGTAGTACATCACCGGGTAAATCCCTTGAGGTTTCCGGTCTTGAATATATTTTTCGTCGGTGTGCGCCGCATGTTCGTTGGCGGTGATTGCTTCTTCATACATGCCCATGCGCACGAAGGTGTGGGCGGGCATGTGCACCAAGTGACCGGCGCCGGGCATCAAGTCCGGCAAGCGTTGTGCGCAGGGCAGCGCACGCTGCGGCGCACGTGAAGCTTCAACCGCGTGAATATAATAATGACAAGCCCCGGGATGATTTTCGTCGAGTTTGATGGTCGCTTCCAGCGTGGCGACGATTTCGTTGGCCGCACCTTTGGGTTGGCCGTCAGCAGTCCAGTAATCCCACGGTTGCAAATCCATCAGGCTTTCCGCGAACAGGGTCGTGACATCGGTGTTGGC
>JANMQQ010000480.1:0-4515 GCA_031370545.1 Gammaproteobacteria bacterium | reverse complement strand
GGTGGCCCCTATTAATTGTGCCGCAAAACCCCTACTTTTAATTTTTACGCCCGCCAAAACGCGCCCCCCCACGAACTACGTATAATGTTTTCACGTCGCGTGCCCCTTCCGAACGCCGTTCGCGCGGGGATACGGCGTCGTGCGCATGGCGCAAGCTATAACTGAAAACCTCATCGGGCCGCATCAACAAGTACCGTGCAGCGATCAGCTCCGGTTTCAAATTCAAGCGCGTAGTTGTACGAATTGCCGCGCGCACAGGTTTGTTAGTAAATGTCATCTACCAAAACTATCTAAAGGTCGCGCGATGAGCATCTCCGTCACACTGCGTAATTATCTCGATCAACAGGGTGTGAATTACGAATTGATCCGGCATGCGCGCAGTGGATGCAGCATGGAATCCGCGCATGCAGCGCATGTGCCGGGCGACGCGCTAGCCAAGGGCGTGATGCTGGAAGATGAGCTGGGTTATGTGATGGCGGTGGTCCCCTCCACCCACCATGTCGAGCTCGGGACCCTACGTAGTCGACTGCGACGCAAAAACCTGAGCTTGGCTAATGAAGAAGAGCTCACCGTGCTGTTTGTGGATTGCGACATCGGCGCAATACCGCCGCTCGGAGAAGCCTATGGATTGGCCGCAATTATCGACGACTCGCTGCGCGCCAACCCGGACATTTACTTCGAAGCCGGAAATCATCGCGACCTGGTGCGCGTCGAGGTTGAAGATTTTCAACGCTTGACACAGAACTCAGGCCACGGTTACTTCAGTAGCCGCATAAACCAGTACGGCGGGTTGCTGACCCCAGCCTACGACTCCTTGTTTTGACATTTATACTTCAATGCTAGTTTCCTGCATTTCACCGTCGGTGTTAATCGTCACCGAGCGCACGGTGGGCAGGCGTGACAATATGTAACCCGCCATCAACATCACCAGGGTTTCATTCTGGGTGTTTAGCGCAGTGTGCAATTTATCTGCGGCAATCTGACAACGCTCAGTCAACGACGGGTGCTCAACCCAATCGCGACTCATCTGCCAACCCTGGTCCATGTCGCGGTCCATCTTCGTGTAAAAATCCTCGGCGTTGCGCAGCAATTCGTCGGCGACCGTAATGGCTATCGGGCGATCTTCAACAACAATATTCAATATCATGGTGCGGCTCCTGTGTACCGCACTGATTGTAACGAAGTCCAGCACCCGCAGCGTAATTCCAGTGGTGGTAGATGGCGCGTTAACACATTTTTCAGATGGGCAATATCCACCGGGTGGTCTTCAGTGATGCCGGGCAAACTTATGTCCGGCAACATTACGTCAACGGCCTGACTAAATTAATGTCTCAACCTGCCTCTGCGGAAGACGCGCCCGGACATTGCGCCTGCAGCTGATCGGTCGATAGGGTGCCGCAAACTGCGGCCGCCAGCAGCGACGTCACCCGCATGGCGTCGCTGCTGAGCGTGTTGGTCAGCAAATTCCGGCTTTAAGTGCCTGCACACTGGTAGAATCCGCGCTCTGGGTTTTTAGCAGCGAGCGCATCATGGCCATCCTCACCTTCCGCAACGTCGTCCTCACCCTTGGGCAACCTCCGCTGTTCGACGGCGTAAATTTTTCCATCGAGCGTGGCGAACGTCTGTGTCTGGTCGGCCGCAACGGCACCGGCAAGTCGACATTGCTGCGCATGATCATGGGCGACATGCCGCCCGACGACGGCGAGGTGGTGCGCATTCAGGGCTTGCGCGTCGCGCAGCTCGCGCAGGAAGTGCCGCAAGACACCACCGGCAGCGTGTATCACGTGGTCGCAGGTGGCCTGGGCAATATCGGGGAGGTGATCGAGCGTTATCACGACCTGACCCATGCGCTGGCCGACGGCGACTTTTCCAAAATGGACGAGCTGGAACGCTGCCAGCACGAACTGGAAGCGGCCGACGGCTGGACGGTCGGTCAGCGTGTGGACAACGTGCTCACGCGCCTGGCGCTAAATCCGGATTCGCTGGTTGAAAGCTTGTCGGGCGGACTCAAACGCCGCGTGATGCTGGCACGCGCACTGGTGTGCGAACCCGATCTGCTGCTGCTCGACGAACCAACCAATCATCTCGACATCGCGTCGATCATGTGGCTGGAAGAATTTCTGCTCGGTTGGAACGGTACGTTATTGTTCATCACCCATGACCGCGCCTTTTTGCAACGCTTGGCCACGCGCATCATCGAACTCGACCGCGGCAAACTGACCGATTTTCCCGGCGATTACGCTACTTATATGGAGCGCAAAGAAGCATTGCTCGCCGCTGAAGATACCGCCAATGCCTTGTTCGACAAACGCCTTGCGCAAGAAGAAGTATGGGTGCGCCAAGGGGTCAAGGCGCGTCGTACCCGTAACGAAGGCCGCGTACGTGCATTGAAAAAGCTGCGTGAAGAATTTGCCGCACGCCGCGTGCGCACCGGCTCGGCACGCATGGCGATCCAGGAATCCGACCGCTCTGGAAAAATGGTCGTGGAAGCAATTAATGTCGCGTTCGAGTACGCCGGCAACCCGGTTATTCGCGACTTGAACACTGTGATCATGCGCGGCGACAAGGTCGGCATCATCGGCCCGAACGGTGCGGGCAAAACCACTTTGCTGCGGCTGCTGCTCGGCCAACTCGCGCCGACGCGTGGCACCCTCCGAATCGGCACCAATCTGGAGGTGGCCTATTTTGACCAATACCGCGCGGCGCTTGATGAAGATAAAACCGTGCAGGAAAACATCGGCCAGGGCAGCGAAACCGTCACCATCAACGGCCAGCCGCGCCATGTGTTGAGTTATTTGCAGGACTTCCTGTTCACGCCGAATCGCGCGCGTCAGCCAGTGCGCGCGCTATCCGGCGGCGAGCGCAATCGCCTGTTGCTGGCACGCCTGTTCACCCGCCCGTCCAACCTGCTGGTGCTCGACGAACCGACCAACGACCTCGACTCCGACACGCTCGACCTGCTCGAAGAATTGATCATCGACTACGCTGGAACCGTATTGCTGGTCAGCCACGATCGCGCGTTCATTAATAATGTCGTCACCAGCTCCCTGGTATTCGAAGGCGACGGCATGGTGAACGAATATGTCGGCGGCTATGACGACTGGCTGCGCCAGCGTGCAACGCCGGTGGAAACCAAAACCTCCACCAAACCCAAACTCGAAATGCCGGAAGCACCGCGCGAGAAAGTCGCCAAGAAGCTATCGAACAAAGATCAACGCGAGCTGGACGCGCTGCCCGCAATCATTGAAAAACTGGAAGCCCAACGCAGCGAACTGAACGCACTGATGGCCGCGCCGGAGTTTTACCAACAGGACAAAGCGGCGATCCACAAAACGCAAACGCGCGTGACCCAAATCGAAGCCGAATTAAAAGCCACCTACGCCCGCTGGGAAGCATTGGAAGCGCTGCGGGGTTGAGGGAGATGCGTTCTGAGCCAACGACACGAATTTTAAATTCTACTGGTACCTAGCTGCTAGTTCGTTTAAGCGTCTGCGCGCGCTTGCCAAACTCGGCGAACGCAATGCAGCTTTTTCAGCATTCCAATTCTCCCGGACGAATTGACCAAGCACCGAGTTGTAACCGATGCCTTGAGAGGCTACCGCTCCAGGTGCTTTGATCAATTCTTCGCGAATAGTGCGGGGCGCCTTTTTAGCGAGTTCAAGCAAGGTTTGTTTGGGATCAGCAAGGGTATCCGGTGCACTCGGAATCTTCGTGGATTTGATTTTCAACAAGTTGGCGAAGGCATCGGCGTCCGCCATCAACCAGGATTCAACCTCGCGTACAGCCACCCGGAACAGCAGATCCTGAGGAAATTTACGGCTGCCTTTCCATCTCGAAATCAACAATGGAGCGCACGCCACCCGATCAAGGTCAGTAATCAGCAGCACTGGCAATGAATAGGCTACTCCAATGAGTTCGGGTAGCATTTTTTTCAGATTACCAGCGCCTTTCCCAGGTATTTTTACATCAACACGCAGTACACCGCCGGTGTCGAGAATTAGCTGTTCGGCCACCGCCTCAGACAAAGCGTCCTCGGTCGCGAGATACACACCCTTCTTCACCATAGACCCAATTGTTCAACACCCACGGGCCTTGTTTTTGGAAGCACCACCTCGGCTACTGAGAGTCCAGCCTCTAATCCTTTGGCTTCACTCTCGCTAATCGGCCGGACGCGCGTCCCCTCACGGCCAGCATCCAGAATCACCACTCCGCGACCATCAATGCCAAGATTGTTCAACATCGTATTGCTATGGGTACTGATAATGACTTGGCGCCGATGTTTCGCTTCGCGTATCGCACGGTCGATCAATAACGGAATCTGCTCGACCACTGCCTGATGCAGAGAAAGCTCGGGCTCTTCGAGCAAGAGCAACGAGTCGCCATCCAGCAGTGTCCACAGCAAACCGATTAAACGTAGCGTTCCATCCGAAAAATGTTCCTCACGTTGCCATGCCCCCTGTGGCCGGTGATGTTCGTACAAGGCTTCCAAATGCGGACGGCCCGTCGCTTTGTCGG
>JANMQQ010000457.1:0-3727 GCA_031370545.1 Gammaproteobacteria bacterium | reverse complement strand
CGCCAGAATGTATAACAGCCCCGCGTCGATATTGCTGAGCACGACGCCGTCCGCGAACGGAATCACCGCCCATGCCGCCAGCGAAGGCGCCAAACACAGAATCGGGGCAAGCACGAACAGAAACAGGTTGGCGCTGGACGGTAGAATAATTTCTTTGGTCAGCAACTTCAGCGCGTCGGCAATTGGCTGTAGCCAGCCGCGTGGACCGACGCGATTCGGACCGATACGTACCTGGATATAGCCGATCACTTTGCGCTCGGCAAAGGTGATATACGCCACCGACAACGCCAGCGGGATCACGATCGCCAAAATTTTTACGACAATGAGCGCGACGGTTTGCACCATCTCCGGCAACGACGCCCATAGCCCCAACAACGTATCCAGCATGAACTCCCTTCCCCCGCCCGTTCCTTCCCATTACCTGAGAAGAATTTTTGTCAGTCGATCTGCTTTTTTAAATACGTTGCAGCGATACCGCCGCGTCAGGATCCAGCAGTGCCCCGCCGGGCTGGCCAGCGTACACCAAAATACAAGCATCCGGAACACGCTCATCCAGCGCCACCGGCAAAGTTAATTGCTCCCCACCTTGGGTGATGCCCATGGTCTGTCCAACGCGCACACCGAGTTGCTCCGCGTGCCGGGTGTTGATATAAAGTGCCGCGCCCGGTGCATCCGCAGTTTTTTGTAAAGGTCCGGCACGTCGCGTGGTTGCATCCACCGCGTACAACGGCACGTCGGCGATACGCGCGACGCCCTGAACCTGCGCGGCCAGGCGCGTCGGACCCCGTCCTACCGACTTATTGTCAGCGCGTGCGTCCCCTACACGTGCGTGCAATTCATCCCGAACTTCTTCGGACGTTACATAATCGAAACCCGGCAACTGTAAAAGATTACTCAATACCCGCAGTACTTTCCACGCCGGACGCGCATCTGCAAGCGGTGCCACGGCGCCGGTGAAACTCTGCCAACGTCCCTCGACATTTACGAAGGTGCCGGAGGTTTCCGTAAACGGTGCAATCGGCAACATCACTTGTGCAACTTGCTCGAGCGCCGCATTTCTAAATGGCGTCATCACCACATTAAATTGCGCGGCACGCAGCTCCGCCAGTGCGGCGCGTGCGTAGCTCATATCCATATCGGGCTCAACACCCAGTAACACATAACTTTTTAAACCCGACTTGCACATCGCCGCCGCATGTTGCCCACCGGCATCAACTTTTACGCCCGCCGGGCCACGGTGCGGCACCATACCGGCCAGCCATGCGCCCGCAGCGTTGGCGCCGTCAGATAAAATTCCAAGTTTTGCATCGGTCAGTTGTGCAATCAGGCTGGTCAATGCGCGCAACGCTGCGAACTCCGCATGCGCACACGCACCTAGCCCGAGCAATACCGTTCCGTTACGCGCATTCTTCAAATTTTGTGCAATGGCAGTGTGCGTCGCGTCAACGTGCGCCGATTTAAATACATCGCTGAGTCCCGCCGGTGCCTTGACTCCGGTGATCTGCACCAACGCTTTAGCCACCGCGCATAACTCGGACACCATGCGGCGCGGATCAGTAATTATTTTCTCCGCGACGTCAAAACGGAAATCGTAATCCAGTGAGTTGATGAACATCACATGGGCACCCGCCAACGCGGCCTTGCGCAACCGGTGCCCCAAAAACGGCTGGTCCTTGCGCAGGTTGGAGCCGATCAGCAACGCGGCGTCGACCTGCTCGATATGTTCAATGCTCTGACCCAGCCATGGATACAGCGGTGCCTGGTCTTGATCTGAAAAGTCCTGCTGCCGTAAACGGTGATCAAGATTCGAACTGCCCAGCGCACGCAGCGCTTTTTGCAGCAGATACATCTCTTCGAGCGTCGAAGATGGCGAACACAGCGCGCCCAGTTGTTGTGCGCCGTGCTGCGCAATGACTTTTTGCAAACCACTCACGGTGAAATCCAGAGCCGTGGCCCAGTCAACTTCACGCCACTGGCCATCCTGCCGGATCATCGGCGTACGCAGCCGGTCAGCGCCGTTCAAGCCTTCGTAGCTGTAGCGGTCACGATCCGAAATCCAGGTTTCGTTAACCGCTTCGTTATCACGTGGCACCACGCGCAGCACTTTATTTTTAGCCACGTGCACAAAGATGTTGGAGCCGACACAATCATGCGGTGCGATGGTGGGATGCTGACGCATTTCCCATGCGCGCGCGGAAAAGCGGAAAGGCTTCGATGTCAGCGCGCCGACCGGGCACAGGTCGATAACGTTGCCCGATAATTCCGAACCGACCGATTTTTCGATATAGGTACCGATTTCCATGTACTCGCCGCGACCGGTCGCACCCAGCTCGCGTATGCCCGCGATTTCATCGCCGAAGCGCACACAGCGTGTGCAATGAATGCAGCGCGTCATGTCGGTGGCGATCAGCGGGCCGAGATTTTTGTCGGGCACCACACGCTTGTTTTCAGCGTAACGCGAAATGTCACGCCCATACCCCATGGCGACGTCCTGCAATTCGCACTCACCGCCTTGATCGCAAATCGGGCAATCCAGCGGATGATTAATCAGCAGGAATTCCATCACCGCTTTCTGCGCTTCCAGCGCCTTGCGCGATTGCGTGAAAATGCGCATGCCTTCGGTCACTGGCGTGGCGCAGGCGGGCAACGGTTTGGCTGCCTTCTCAACTTCCACCAGACACATGCGGCAATTGGCGGCGATGGACAACTTCTGGTGGTAACAGAAGCGCGGAATCTTGATACCCAGTTCATCGGCGGCTTCGATCACCATTGCGCCACTGTGCGCCTGGACCTTTTTGCCGTCGATTTCAATTGTGACTAATGTCTGGCTCATAAGGATTCTCAGTGCCCAACCATGCACGTTTTGTGTTCAATGTGATATTCAAACTCGGCACGAAAATGTTTCACGAAGCTGGTCACCGGCATGGCCGCCGCATCGCCCAATCCGCAGATGGTTCGGCCTTCGATTTTCTTCGCGATGTCTTCCAGCAACTTAATATCTTCGGGGCGACCCTGGCCGTGCTCGATGCGATGCATCATGCGCGCAAGCCAGCCGGTACCTTCACGACACGGCGTGCACTGACCGCAGGATTCTTCAAAATAAAAATGCGACAGACGCGCCAGAGCACGCACCATGCAGGTGGTTTCGTCCATCACGATCACCGAGCCCGCACCCAGCATGGAGCCAGCTTTTGACAATGAATCATAATCCATGGTGCAGTTCATGATTGCTTCGGCGGGCATCACCGGCGTGGATGATCCTCCCGGGATGACCGCCTTCAGCTTATGCCCGTTACGCACGCCACCGGCCATCGCCAGCAACTCGGCGAACGGCATGCCCATGGACACTTCATAGTTACCGGGTTTGTTCACATGCCCGGTGACCGAAAACAATTTGGTGCCGCCGTTGTTCGGCTTGCCCAATTCCAGAAACCACTTGCCGCCCTTTTTTAAAATCATCGGGATCGAAGCAAAAGTTTCCGTGTTATTGATTGTGGTAGGACGCCCGAACAAACCGTAGCTGGCCGGAAATGGCGGCTTGAAGCGCGGCATGCCCTTCTTGCCTTCCAATGATTCCAACAGCGCAGTTTCTTCACCGCAAATGTAAGCACCCGCGCCCTGATGGTTATGCAACTCAAAGTCAACACCGGAGCCCAGGATGTTTTTGCCCAATAACCCAGCCTTGCGCGCCTCTTCAAGAGCCGCTTCCATACGTTCAAACGGTTCC
>JANMQQ010000423.1:0-12381 GCA_031370545.1 Gammaproteobacteria bacterium | reverse complement strand
AATAGATCGGTCAGGCTCGCATGATCGACTTGCGCCAACGCATCGTAGAATCCAGCGTCCGGCAACAGCGGGTTGGGTTGAGCAGTGAGGACATTCCAATCCGGCGAAGCGGACACGGGCGCGAGATGGTTGTATAAACCCAAATCAAACCAGACGGTGAAACCCTGATCGGTGCGAAAATCGTAATCGCTAACATAGTAGTTGTACTGCCACAAATCTGCACCGGGCGTGGTGTTGGCCAGATCCAGCGCTTCATATTCAATCAGGATGGCGTGGCTTGCCGGTGCAACTAACAAAGCCAGCAAGAATGCGAATAATTGAGTGGATCGAGTGAGAACACGCGCAATCATTAAGATAACCCCCTAGTTATTCCGAATAAGCTCCGAGTAACGCCCAAACGTTGCTGGGGTTCCCGGTGTTGTCATCGTCTGGTCAAGCGCGATGGTGTGGCAAAGACTAGTCGATGACACATGCAATGGCAATACGATGCGATGTGAAATTTTTATTACAAAATTGACACGAGCCCAGCGGGTTTATGTCAAGACTGGGCTCTTAGCGGCTCGCGTACGCCACCCACATCTGATTCATGCGGGTAACAAATGCGGCGGGATCGTCAAGCTTGCCACCTTCCGCCAGTACCGCTTGGTCGAACAAAATATTGGCCCAGTCGCCGAAGCGCTGTTCGTCGTTTTCGCGCTTTAATTGCTGCACTAGCGGGTGCTCGGCGTTGAGTTCGAAAATCGGTTTGCTGCTGCCCACTTGTTGCCCGGTCGCTTTGAGAATGCGCTCAAGATTTGCGCCCATGTCGTAGGCGTCGGTCACCAGACATGCAGGCGACGACGTCAGCCGTGTCGAGACCCGCACATCTTTGACTTTGCCTTCGAGTGTTTTTTTCAAACGTTCGACCACGTCTTTGTTTTCTTCGGCAATTTGTTCGACGTGTTCCTTCTCTTCTTTATCTGCCAGTGCGCCCAGATCTAGCTGACCCTTGGCAGCGGATTGCAAGGTCTTGCCTTCGACTTCCGACAGCGAACTCGTCAACCACTCGTCGACCGCGTCGACCAGCAACAAGACTTCGATGCCTTTTTTGCGGAACACTTCCAGATGCGGGCTGTTCTTGACTGCCGCAAATGTCTCGCCAGTGATGAAGTAGATTTTTTCCTGACCAGGCTTCATACGCGCAATGTAGTCGGCGAACGACACGGTTTGCTCAACGCTGTCGTCATGCGTACTGGAAAAACGCAGTAGCTTGGCGAGCCGCTCGCGATTCGCAAAGTCTTCACCCGGCCCCTCTTTCAGTACTCGGCCAAACTCCTTCCACACGGTCGCATATTTTTCCTTGTCGTTCTCCGCCAGTTCTTCGAGCAAGCCCAGCACTTTTTTCACCGAACCGGCGCGGATGCTGTCGATGGTTTTGTTGTGTTGCAAAATTTCGCGCGACACGTTCAATGGCAGATCATTGGAGTCGATCACGCCGCGCACGAAGCGCAGGTAATTCGGCAGCAACTGCTCGGCGTCGTCCATGATGAACACGCGCCGCACGTACAGCTTGATGCCCTGACGCTGCTCGCGATTCCACATGTCAAACGGTGCGCGCTTAGGCAGATACAACAGCGAGGTGTACTCAAGCTTGCCTTCAACTTTGGAATGCACGTAGGCCATAGGCACGTCGAAATCGTGGCTCACGTGTTTGTAAAATTCCTGATACTCCTCTTCTTTGATTTCATTGCGCGGGCGCGTCCACAATGCGGCTGCGCTATTCACACGCTCAAATTCGGTTTCAACCGTCTTTCCATCACCTTCTTTAATCATCATCACCGGGAAGGTGATGTGGTCGGAGTATTTGCGAATGATGTTGCGCAACCGGAAACCATCCAAAAATTCATCTTCATCGGCGCGCAAGTGCAATACTACCTCGGTGCCGCGCGTCGCCTTGTCGACGGTCTCGACAGTAAAATCACCCTCGCCTTTCGACTGCCAGCGCACGCCGTGTTCGGCACCCAGACCCGCGCGGCGAGTCACGACCACCACGCTGTCTGCGATGATGAACGACGAATAGAACCCGACACCGAACTGGCCGATCAGGTTGGTATCTTTGGCTTGATCGCCACTCAGGTTATTCAAGAAGGCACGCGTGCCGGATTTGGCAATGGTGCCGAGATGGTCGACGATTTCCAGACGTGACATGCCCACGCCATTGTCGCTAATTGTCACGGTGCGCGCCGTCTTGTCGAACGACACCTGGATTTTTAATTCGCTGTCATTTTCATACAGCGCGTTGTCCGCGAGCGCTTCGAAGCGCAATTTATCCAGCGCATCGGACGCGTTGGAAATCAGCTCGCGCATGAAAATTTCTTTGTTGCTGTACAACGAGTGGATCATCAAGTCGAGCAGTTGCTTGACCTCGGTTTGAAAACCCAGTGTTTCTTTTTGCGCATTTATACTCATACGTCGCTCTCCATAAAATTCTCTGGAACTTGGAACATTGGGACTACTACCCTTATTTCTTTTGTTGGGTGTCCTGGCAGGACGAAACATCCGCTGCCAACGCCGACAGTGCCTGATCCTTGGCCTGTTTCAACGACGGTCGCGAGACCTTACCCAGCGCTTGGCTACGAAGGCGCAATTCTTCGCATTTTCTTTCCATCTGGTCTACAAAGGTATCGCCCAGATTTCTGACCAAACCACCTATGTCTCGGAGTGGGGGTTTTGCGCGTTGAAGCTCGGTAAGAAATAGTTCCGCGTCCACCCGGATTAGCCCACCCAGAATAATGTCGAGATCTTCAAGAAAAGCCCCGTCTGCGATGTGGCGCATGCGGAACACCAACTCGACCGATTCGCGTTCCTTCATTAGGACCCGCTGCTCCATTGTCTGTATCGGGCCCGTTGCGTAGATGGCCTCAAGTGCGTCGCGTTCTTCCTGCGAGCCGGTGAATGAAACTGACACCGCCGGAATAACATTCAGCGCTGCTTTGGCCGTCGCGGGCGAAGGCTTGGCAGCATACTCGGTGACGCGACGCGCGATTTCCGGCCACGCCGTCTCGGCTGTTGTTGGCGACACGGCGGCGCACGCCGCCAGAGCTATCAATGTGGCTACGAGCGCCGCCGCTAGTCGTGGCAGCAGCGTGAGAATCGGGAACCCCGCGTGAACCGTTACAGAGCCCGTCCTCGTAGCGAGACCATGACATCCAGTCGTGACGGGCTTCATCGTATGATCACCTGCAAAGGAGCACGTACCTGGGCCAAAATAGATTTCATAGCATCCCCCGAACCTTCTATTACATTTCCGTTTCGACCGGACCCCACCAAGATGCATCCCTCTGTTTCACCAACTTCATTGCCTATATGGAGCTGGATGTTGGTGCGTGGATAAGTATCTTTGAGTTCGATCACCATTTTCCCGGATTTTGGGCTGATGCGCTTGAACGCGCTGTAAGTACCCGCAGACATCAGTTGGCCCGATGTAAACGTCGGTTCGAGCGTGACTCCTATGCGCGTCCCATTTAAAAAGATTTCTCCAAACGTGGGGCCGCTCGCCCCCATGACGGTCGTGCGGTTGATTTCGATGACATCCATTGTCGGCCGCTCTCTCCTATGTAGCTGCGGGTGACTAAAAGACCGTGCGTCGCCGACAAGGCGACGCACTCGGTGCCGTGAGTTATTTCTTCTTGGCTTTTTGCTTGATGGCTTTCTTTGGCGCGGCGTTCTTGAGCACGGGCTTTTTTGCCATGGCTGGCTTTTTTACTGCGGACTTGGCCACGGCTTTTTTCGCCAGCAGCTTTTTAGCAGCCGGTTTCTTTTTCACGACCGGTTTAGCCGCAACTTTCTTGGCTGCGGCCTTTGGCTTGGCTAGCGCTTTTTTAGCCACCGCCGTTTTTGGCGCTACCTTTTTGCTGTTTTTCTTTGCCGCAACCGAGGGTGCCGCAATCTTCTTCGGCACCGTACTGCGAATTGTCTCGACATGCTCCTGCATGGCGAGCATCGCTTGACGAGCGCGTTCAATCGCCGTCTGCGCATAATCGGTGCCGGTCTGGTCGGGCATGAGCTTGTGGTAGGCCGACGGAATCACCGGATCTTCCAGATCGCCGCGCTGATCGGTGACTTGCAGCATTTTTGAGCGGAACGCGAGGTGGATATCGAATAGCTTTTTTGCGACGACCGGCCCGGTCCAGTTCATCAACACCAGGGCGTCACCTGACGGGGGTGCGGCTTGCGTCAACACCTGCTGCCATTGATCCAGG
The DNA here is from genome assembly GCA_031370545.1 of Gammaproteobacteria bacterium. Taxonomy (GTDB): domain Bacteria; phylum Pseudomonadota; class Gammaproteobacteria; order SG8-11; family SG8-11; genus UBA6921. Next base: position 8,140 of record JANMQQ010000423.1, on the reverse strand, counting down.
GCGGCCTTGCAGTCATCCGCCATGCCGGCCAACAAGCCCGTGTAGCGTTGCCGTTCAACGGGATCGGCAACCCGTGTTGCGATGGATTGGACCGCCAAATCCAGTGCTTTCATGAAAATTCCTCCAAAACGAACTGTGTAAGTTGAGTGGATGGAGCGCGCTGCTGACACACCGGCGAGATTATTAACATTTGCCGGGCAATGTACAAGGCACGACTTCAAGCGCCTATCCGAAATGCCGTTATAGGTTGCAGTCGACCTTCAACAACGAGATTTCCGTTTCACCCTCATTGGCCACTGTGAGAATACTCACCATGTTTGCTTCGCAACGAATCGGTTTGATTCTATTTTCAGCCTTGTGGGCGAACTGCGGGAATGTTTACGCAGCCGAAATAGTCAGCCCGGAAGCGATTCCTGGTACCACGCGCGTGGATGCCGAAGGTGTCATCAACATCGTGGAAAAAATTTCCGACCTGGTGATCATCGACGCGCGCATCACCATCGACCGCAAACAGGGATTTATCGAAGGGTCGCGCAGCCTGCCCGACATTGACACGACTTGTACCAGTCTGGAAAAAGTGGCTCCGGGTAAAACACGGCCGGTGCTGTTTTATTGCAATGGGGTCAAGTGTGGACGTAGCGTCAAATCCATCAATATTGCCCAAGGCTGCGGCTATGAAAAAATCTATTGGTTTCGCGGTGGGTTTGAAGAGTGGAAAGCGAAGGGCTACCCGTTTGTGATTGAATAGCACCTTGGCTGCGCCTATCGCCATGAAAGCGCCGCGCTTTTCAATTCGTATCAGTCTCGGGCTCACCGTGGTTTCGATGGGTGTGATGGGCTTGGTGCTCGCTCTGATTACTGGTGAGATGTATCGCACGCTCTCGCTGGACAATCACCGCGACGCGCTGGTCGAACTGATCCACATCAAAACCAACGATCTGATGGCGACGCTCGAAGAGCAATCGCGCAGCCTGGGGCTCGCCGCGCAGCAAAGCTCGGCATTCAACTCTGCATTTGACCAACGCGACATCGCTGCCTTAAGCACGTTGCTCGACACACAATTTCATCAGTACTTTGTCACCGCCAGCGTTTTGAAGCTTGAAAAGCTGCTTGCTCTGGATGACTTTTTTAACCTGGTCGCCGAATCCAGCGAAGGCGCCAAGAACCTTCTGCCGCACGAGATCGTCTGCCCCAATTTGCTGGCGCGCGCCAAGCAACGCCACGGCGCACAGCGACTACAGCCATTGTCGGAATTATGTGTCGACCGCAATCGCGCTTATTTTGCCGTCATCGTGCCGACCGGCGGATTGCGCGTCAAAGGTTATGTGTTAGTCATTTCCGATCCATCGCAATCGCTCAAACGCATCGAGCCTGCGCTTGGCATGCCCTTGCAGATTCGCACTGCCCAGGACGAAATTTTATTTCAGTCCGATTTGTGGCCACAAGACAACGCACTGCATGACAATATTCGCGCCGAGTATGTAGTCCAGTCCAATTTGTACGAGCCCGCCTTGTTGCTGGCGGTCGTAAGCGACACACAAGCGCTCAACCAGCAGTTGCAACGCACGCGCTACGTGGTGATGTTTGGTGCGGGGCTGGTCACGCTCTGCGCGGTACTGCTCGCGCTCTATGTCTTTCAACGCTCTACCTTGAAACCGTTGGGTGCACTCACTCGACAATTGCGCCTGGTGCATAAAGACCGCTCCCATTTGGGCGAACAAGTCGAAGTCAGCGGCAATGCCGAGCTCACGGAGCTTGCGACCAACTTCAATGAAATGACCACCGAGCTCAAAACACTGTACAGCTCGCTGGAAAACATGGCGTTCACCGACCCGCTCACCAATCTGCCCAATCGCGCACTGTTTCATGACCGCATGGCGCAACTGGTCGGCTTGTGCCAGCGCACCGAAGTGAAATTCGCGGTGTTCATGATGGACCTGGATCGCTTCAAGGAAGTTAATGACACGCTCGGGCACCAGGTGGGCGATTTACTGCTGCAACAAGTGGCTGCGCGATTGGAAAACGTGCTACGTAAATCCGACTCGGTCGCACGGCTGGGCGGTGAAACGGTGGCGCGTTTGGGGGGCGACGAGTTTGCAGCAATTCTGCCCACGATCGCGACCGAGCGCGACGCGATGAACGTTGCGCAGCGTATTCAATTTGCCATGGAACGGCCGATGGTGGTTGCGGAGCACAGCCTCACGATCAGCATCAGTGTCGGCATTGTGATTTTTCCGATTCACGGTAATGAAGGTTCCACGTTGTTGCAACGCGCCGACATCGCTATGTATCAAGCCAAGCACAATCACCAGGGCTTTGCATTTTACGACGCCAGGCAGGATCACCACAGCCTGTCGCAACTGACCATGGTCAGCGACCTGCGCAAGGCGATGGAAAAGAATCAATTGCTTATGCACTTTCAGCCCAAGATCGACATCCGCAGCGGGCGCATATGCGGCGCCGAAGCACTGGTGCGCTGGCAACATCCTGAGCGGGGCTTTATGCCGCCCGACAGTTTTATTCCGGTCGCGGAACAAAGCGGATTCATCGTGCCACTCACCGCCTGGGTGTTAAACGAATCCATAAAAGAGTGTGCGCAATGGCATCGGCGCGGCGTGCATATCCCGGTCGCCGTGAATTTATCAGTACGCAACCTGCATGATCCAAAAATTACCGACGTAATTTTAAAAACCCTGCGTCGCTATGATTTACCCACCAGCGCGCTGATCATTGAGCTAACCGAAACGGCAGTGATGACCGACTCCAATCGCGCCTTGAGCATCTTGCTGGCGCTGGCGAAGGAAGGCGTTAAGGTGTCAGTTGATGACTTTGGCACCGGCTACTCATCATTGGCCAACCTGAAAAAGCTCCCGGTGCACGAAATCAAAATCGACCGCTCGTTTGTGATCGACATGAATGAAAACAACAACGAGTCGGTCATCGTGCGCTCGACCATCGACCTGGCGCACAATATGAACATGGGCGTGACTGCCGAAGGCGTCGAAACCGAATTCACCTGGAGTTTGCTGCGCAGTTACGGCTGCGACATGGCGCAGGGATTTTTTCTCGCACGTCCGATGCCGGGTAAAGATTTTATTGCCTGGGCAGAGAGTGCACGCAGCGCTCCGGCGGGACCTGTGAGCGGAGCGTTGGTTAATTGGTTAAGTTGAGTTGAGTGTAGCGTGCGCCATGCGCACGACGTTCGCATGTGGGAACGGCTTCGTGCGCATGGCGCATGCTACGTACATCGCCACCTTCATCGTGCCGCGTATTATCCTAGAAACGGCAGTTGATCGCTGCAAGGCACAAGCAAGTGCGTACAGGTCTTGATATTTTTGGCCATTGCATGCTTCACCTAGGAACTGAGGCCCGCTACGGCCTGCGCAGCACGCCCCGTAGTGCGCATGGCGGCGTTGCAACTCGTCCTACCTCGCGCAAAACCAGCGCGATAGGAATCATCGGAATAGCTCGCTATTCCCCGCTCGCTGCGCCTTGCCTGCGCCGCACAGGATGTGCAAGTGCCGCGAAGCGCATGGATGCGCAAGAGCGGCCACCCAACGGGTCGCGCTCCACAGGTCGTTCAACTGCCGTTTCTAGGATTATCAATTCGTGGCTTTCGGCGCAGCGCCAGCGTCAAGCAGCTTCCATACACTCTGCCCTTTGCTGGCTTTATCAATCGTGGCGAGTAATTTCTGGTGCGCGGCAAGTTCGTCGCTGGCGGCGGCGATCACCGGCAGCGGCGGGCGATCCGTGCGGAGGGTTGCGCGGCGTACCAACGCCGCATTGCCGGGGATGGAAAACGTATCCAGCGACAAACTGGATTGCCCACCAGTCATCGCCAGATACACATCCGCGAGGATTTCGGCATCGAGCAACGCGCCGTGTAAATCACGGCGCGAATTGTCAACATTCAAACGTTTGCACAAAGCATCGAGATTATTTTTCTGGCCGGGGTACATTTTTCTGGCCATGGCCAGCGTGTCAGTGACTTGGCAATAGCCGGAAAACGGCGTGTACGAACCGCCCAGCATTTTTAATTCGTGATTTAAAAACCCGACGTCGAACGGCGCGTTGTGGATGATGATTTCAGCGTCTTTGATAAAGGCTAACAAGTCATCCACTACCGCTGCAAACAAGGGTTTATCGGCTAAAAATGCGGTGCTGATGCCGTGCACGGCTTGCGCGCCCGCATCGACTTCGCGGTTCGGTCGGATGTAATGGTGAAAGTGATTTTTGGTTACGCGGCGGTTGATGAGTTCCACGCAGCCGACTTCGATGATGCGATGCCCTTGGGTCGGCTCAAGGCCGGTGGTTTCGGTATCGAGAACAATTTGCCGCATGGATTAGAGCCTCCGCAACTTACGGGTTTCTGAAAGACCGCTTTGCCCCTTCTCCCTCCGGGAGAAGGTTGGGATGAGGGAGTTAATATTCATACCAAGCCCCCTCACCCCAGCCCTCTCGGCAAATGCTCCCGGCTTTGCTCTACCTCCTGCATCCATGCAGTCGTCCCAAAGGGAGAGGGAGCACAGCAAGTGTTTTTGTTAATTGGTTTTAAATTTTTTCAGCATTTCGTCAATGGCGCGATTGGCCAGTTGATCGGCGATTTCGTTCTCCACATGGCCGGTATGACCGCGCACCCATTCCCAGGTGACCCGGTGTTGACTTGCGGCACGCTCCAGACGTTCCCACAAGTCGACATTCTTCACCGGCTTCTTGTCTGCGGTTTTCCACTGGCGCTTCTTCCACTGCGGAACCCACTCTGTGATGCCGGACTTGACATATTTTGAATCGGTGGTGAGCGTCACGTTGCAACGCTCTTTCAACGCTTCCAGCGCCATGATCGCCGCCATCAACTCCATGCGGTTGTTGGTGGTGTGAGCTTCCCCGCCCAACAGATGTTTTTCGTGATCGCCGAAACGCAACAACGCACCCCACCCGCCGGGCCCGGGATTACCACGACATGCTCCGTCGGTGAATGCCTGCACGTCTTTCATAGCCGTCGTCATTGCTTGCGTTCACGGTTTTGCGGTTCCGCAATGCCCTGCGGAATCAGACTGCGCCGGGGTTTCCAGCGCGGCTTGATCGGTGTCAATGCGATCACGCGTTTACGTCCGACCAGAATGAATCCGGCGCCGAACACCGGCCACAGGCGCGCGCCCAAAGTTTCCAGCAGTGTTAGTCTATCCATGATGCCGTGATGACGCAGCGGCGGGCGAAAGAAAAAATATTTTCCGTACACCACATCGAAACTCAGTAACGACAACCAGTCGCGCAGGCGCGCGCTGCCGAGGGCGCGTCCGCACCACGGCGGCTGCCTGTGCCACTTCAGTACCCAACGCCACGGCAACCAGCAGCTCCACGGATTAAAACCCATCACCACCACATGACCTTCGGGCACCAGCACGCGATCAATTTCGCGTAACACCTGATGCGGATCGGCGGAAAATTCCAGCGTGTGATGCAATACCACCACGTCGACACTCTGCGACGCAATGGGTAATGCTCCGGCACTTCCGCGCAGCGCCATGGCTTGCAATTCCGCCGACAAGGTATGCGCCTCGCGATCAACAATCACCCGATGCGAAATGCGCGTGGCACCCAAAATATATTCGTCGGCGTACACACCGACTTGCAACACGTGAAATCCAAACAGGTTGCACAACACATCATCCAGCTCAGCGCGTTCAGCATCGAGCATGCGCCGCCCCAATCCCACCGCGTACCAGTTGCGAAGCTTGGCGCGCACGGCCTGCAAGGGTCCACAGCGGTGCACACGTTTGCGCGGAGTTTTAATGATCATGAGATCGGATTCTGTAATTCGGAAACTAATTATAGTCGTGCGAACTCTACCGCTAATTGTTGGTCTGTTGTTGAACGTTGTGGAGCCAATGTCAGTAAGTTAAGGCTGAATAGGCGCCGCGTGGCGAGGAACACGGGTGGTTTTCTCCCCTCCTCATTTTCGAGGAGGGGTGGCGCCAAAGGCGACGGGGTGGTTGCGGTGGGCGCAGAGGCGTTGCCTAACAACCACCCCGTCCGCTACGCGTCCACCCCTCCTTGAAAATAAGGAGGGGAGTTTAAACATCATCGCGCTTAACTTACTGACATTGGTTGTGGAGCGTATGCGACATGTCGTCACGAATCACTGCTTGACGGCGAGTTAAAGAAATAGGTAGCTTCGCCGATGTCTAATTCGCAGACACCGCTGGTTCGACCACGCTAGTACAGCAGTAGCGCACACATCAATATTATTTCGCAGGTGAAGCAATGAACTGGGCAAGTACATGCTCGATAATCGCATTTGCATTGGTAACGATTACCACGATCGGGGGTTGCGCGCCGCTCGTCCAGAATTCGCAAGCACCTACGTCGGAAATCGACTCGACACCCACGCACGGCACCCCAGTCGCGAGCAAGGACAAAGACCCGGATACCAGCGACGAACCCGCGCCGGTTATTGTTCACGACACGGCACCTGATGCTGATGAAAGCAACATTGCCCTGCGATTCAGCGGCACGCTGGAGCAGGTTGTTCCGCCAGTGGATCTAAACGCACAACCGGTCATTATTGATGCACCGGTCGCCGCACAGCGGCCGAAAGACGATTTGTGGCAACGCATCCGCAACGGTTTCAAACTCAACCACGACCACAAAAAAGTAGCCGGGGATATCGCCTGGTTTCAGCGCAATCAAGGCTACCTCGACCGCACTATTGATCGCGCGGAGCCGTATCTTTACATGATTGTTGAAGAAGCCGAGCGCCGCGGCATTCCGCTCGAGATCGCGTTGCTGCCGGTGGTGGAAAGCGCGTTCCAACCGTTTGCTTATTCGCACGGCCGCGCCTCCGGCATCTGGCAATTCATTCCTGGCACCGGCAAGTTGTACGGCTTGAAGCAAAACTGGTGGTATGACGGTCGTCGCGATGTATATTCCGCAACCCGCGCCGCGTTAAATTATCTGCAAGGGTTGGCGGAATATTTTCACGGCGATTGGGAACTGGCGCTGGCCTCTTACAATTCCGGCGAAGGCACCGTGCAACGTTCGGTGTCGCGCAACCAGCGCGCCAAGAAACGCACTGACTTCTGGAACCTGAAACTGCCGCTTGAAACCCGCGGATACGTGCCGCGTTTATTGGCGGTCGCCGCCATCATTGATCAACCCGAACGTTACGGCCTCACATTGCGCTCGCTGCCCGATAAACCGCATTTGGCACGCGTGCCGGTCGACGGACAAATTGACTTGGCGTTTGCCGCGTATCTGGCGGAAATCAATATCGAAGACATGTATCGCTACAATCCGGCGTTCAATCGCTGGGCCACCGATCCGGAAGGTCCGCACTACTTGTTGTTGCCGGTCGACACTGCGGAAGTCTTCAGCCAACGCATCGCGCAGTTTCCGATGGAACAACGTGTTCGCTGGGAAAGCCGCCACATGCTCGAGGGTGACACGCTCGCGTCGGTCGCGCGTGCCTACGGCACCACGGTGGATGTGCTGGAGCGCGTAAATAATGTCAAGGCCAACAAAGTGCGCGCCGGGCGCGACATCGTTATTCCGCTGTCGATGCATACCTTGGATGCGGCCGCGCTGGTTCCCATCGAACCTGCTACACCCGAAAAAATCGCGGAAGACGACACTCCCCCTGCGCCGGAAAAAACCACCTATGTAGTCCAGCGCGGCGATACCTTGTTTAAAATCGCCCGCAAACATGACGTCGATGTAAAAGACCTTGCCGAGTGGAACAAAATGAAAAGCATCCACGATCCGCTGGTGCTGGGTCGCAGCTTGCTGGTGTGGACGCAGCCTCCCGAGCCTGAACCCGAGCCGGTGATGATACCGATGATGGTCAGCTCACCGCTTGCAGGTCCCCCCGAAGACAGCGTGCTGCGGCAAATTAATTACGTGGTTCGACGCGGCGACACGCTCGCGCGCGTGTCTGAGCGCTTTAAAGTCACGATCGAGGAAATCCTGAGCTGGAACCGCCTGCCGAAAAATAAGCGCCTGCGTCCGGGCCAGAAAATTACCTTACATATTGACGTTCGTACCCAGTAGGCTGGGTTGATAAACCCAGCAACGTTCCCTCCATTATTGATGCGGTATCCCACGTCGAACGTCGTGCGCATGGCGCACGCTACGGCATGATGAT
>JANMQQ010000403.1:0-2112 GCA_031370545.1 Gammaproteobacteria bacterium | reverse complement strand
CCCCTTTGGCAGTGAGGACGCCGACCACCTGACAAGCGAGCCCTTTAAACACGATCGTTTCGCCTACCGCATGGGCAAGGCCAAACAATTCTTTCGCCACCGTCTGGCCAATCACACACACCGGCGCAGCGACCGCCACGTCGCGCGCTGAAAAAATTTCACCCTCGACCAGCGGCCAATTGCGCACTGAAAAAAATTCCGGCGTCACGCCTTCGGCGGCCGTACCCCAATTGGTGCCGCGAAAACGTGCCTGTACTTGACTGCGCACGCTGGGTGCGACAGCCACGACCCCGGGCAAGTCGCGCACCGCTTCAGCATCGGCAAGCATCAGGGTGGGCGTGGTTCCGCCGCCGGTACGCACCCCGCCGCGCGTCACCGTGCCGGAACGTACCGTGAGATTATTGGTGCCCATGCTGTCCAACTCTTTGGCGATGCGTTGTTGAGCTCCGGCGCCAATCGCCACCATGGCGATGACAGCGGCAACGCCAATGATCACCCCCAGTGCGGTGAGCAGTGCGCGCATCTTGTTGCGCCATAAGGCGCGCAGCGCCAGTTGCAGGGCGGCGAAGATACTCATCTCAACTCTCGAGTTTGCCGTCGCGCAGCACCAGCTTGCGTTGCGCACGTGCGGCGATATCGGGTTCATGGGTAATCATCAACACGGTCACACCGTCCTTCTGATTCAGCTCGGTGAGCAAGTTCAAAATTTCAACACTGGTCGCGGAGTCAAGGTTGCCGGTCGGTTCGTCCGCCAGCAACAATGCGGGGCGATTCACCAAGGCGCGCGCCAAGGCCACACGCTGTTGCTGGCCACCCGAAAGTTGATTGGGCGTGTGGCCGAGACGCTCTCCCAAACCCACACGCTTCAACAATGCCAGTGCGCGCTCGCGGCGTAACGCCCGACCCACTCCGGCATAGATCAACGGCACCTCGACATTTTCCAGAGCACTGGTTCGCGCCAGCAAATTGAATCCCTGAAACACAAAGCCGAGCGAGCGATTACGCAGTCCAGCCAACGCGTCGAAATCCATATGGGTAACATCGTCGCCGTTGAGCCAATAGCCACCCGAGTCCGGCACATCGAGACAACCAATGATGTTCATCAGCGTTGACTTGCCGGAGCCCGACGGCCCCATGATGGCCACGAACTCTCCGGGCATGACATTTAAATCAATGCCGCGCAGCGCATGCACCTGCACGCCGTCGAGCGCGTAATATTTGTTTACGCCCAACATGCGAATGATGGGCTCGGCCACTAGAACAATCTCATGCTGGGCGAACGCGGCCCGCCTTGGGAACCTTTTGCATTGGCGGATTCGGGCACGGCGATGGTCATATTTTCTTCCAGCGCGGCGCCGGTGACTTCGGTTTCTTTGTCGCCGACCAAGCCGGTTTGTACGCGCACGGGTTCGAGGCCGGTAGGTTTTGCCACCCACAACAGTGCTTCACCACGCTTTAGTTCAGCACGCAATTTTTTGATTTCCTCAGGCGGCAATTCCGGCACGAAGCGCAGCGCTGCATTTGGCACCTTGAGAATTTTCTCGCGTTTGTCGACGTCGATGGTCACGGTCGCCGTCATACCTGGCTTGAGCATCAGATCTTTATTGTCAACCACCAGCACGCAGTTGTATTTCACCACGCCAGATTCGATTTTTGGTTTCAAGCGCACCTGCGCCACTTGTCCGTTGAACGAGCGGCTGGGATACGCAAACACGCTGAACTTGACCGGCTGGCCTTCCCGTACCACGCCGATAAACGCTTCATCCACGTCGGTTTCAATCTGCATACGGGTCAAGTCTTGAGCGATTGAAAATAGCGTCGGTGCCTGCAAGCTGGCGGCGACAGTTTGACCCACGTCCACATCGCGCGATACCACCACGCCGTCGATTGGCGCGTAAATCGTAGTGTGTGCAAAGTTGACCTGCGCCTGCTCCAACGACGCCTGGGCTTGCGCTACTGCGGCTTCGCGCACGCGCTGTTCCACGGTGGCGGATTCGTGCGCGAAGCGCGCGACATCCATTTCGCTGTCGGACACTAAGCTTTTTCCGCGCAATTCCGTCACACGTTCGAGCTGACGCTTTGCATCGCGCACTGCCACCGCCGCCTTGTCGC
>JANMQQ010000387.1:0-7490 GCA_031370545.1 Gammaproteobacteria bacterium | reverse complement strand
GGCATACGCGAACAGCCACAGGGGAACAACCGAGACCACTCCGCTAGTCAGCAGTAGCGCAACACTCACAAAGGGCAAGTGTTCTGGTAACGACATAGTCATAGGGGTCGCTGCAAGCATGATGGGCATGAGCAATACGAGAACTACCGTTTCCACGAACAACCCACCGAATGAGTCGAGCTCTGTCACCTTCTTCAGGCACGCGTATCCACCCCACGTTGCGCCTATCGTCAGATAGACCCAGTGAGCCAATTCTCCGCTGGCTTTCAGGAGTCCCAGCACGGCGACCACGATAATGCCGAGTCCCACGAGACGCAGCGGAGTCATCCGCTCTTTGAATACCCATGCCCCCACTGCTATTGCGACAAACGGGGCAATTAGGTACCCAAGTCCGCTTTCGACAACATGGCCGTGTATTGAGGCCCAGATGAAAGTTCCCCAGTTGATCACGACGAGGGCAGCCGCAACGGAATGAATGAACACGACCCTTATCGACAGCTTTCCTTGCAAGCCTCGAAATCGTCCGATCACCAGCATCACGGCAACAAGAGTGGCGAGCGACAACAAGATGCGATATCCCAACAATGTAGTTGAAGGTATCCCACCCAACGCTAACCAAAATAGCGACGACGCTCCGAGGATGACGTTGGCTACCACTCCTGCTGTAGCCGCAGTCGCATAGCTGCTCCCGCTACCGGCAGCGCTCATTTATTGGGAACGGGTGTCAGTCGGCATTCGACGATCTCGTAGGACCAATACAGGCGTCCTTGGCTATCCAACGTATAGGCAGCGTTATTGCTCTCCCTCCAGCCGCTAAATTCTTCCAGCAGGCTTTTCTCAGCCTCCCTCCAAACATCGGAGTAGAAGAGCAAGGGAAAGGTATGTCGTTCGATTAGACGAAAGCGCAAAGGCGAACACCCTGAATATGCAGCCTCGTGCTGTCTGAACACGTCCTGAATCCCGACGAGCGAATTCATTCCGATGATCGCTCGGCCCCGTGAATGAAGATGCTGCGGAAGTTCGTTAAGGAAACGAACCAGCAATTTGTCTCCATAAAACATCACTCCGGGCGGAATGCCTGAGCCATCGCTCAAACGATCAAGCTCCCGTAAAAGATGCTCTGAAGGAGTCCGCCACCCCGGCGGATTAAAGATCACAGTATCATAGCGGCCATTGGCTGGATTGAGACCGTCGAATAAGTCGCTTACGTCTAATCTGATACGACAATCTTCGAAATTTTGCAGTTCATTGTCGCGAGCAAGCGCAACCGCTTCAGCGCAGACATCGGTGGCGACGATATCGTGCGCCCCCATGCTCCTCAACAGGAAAGCTAGCACGCCGCTTCCTGTTCCAACGTCCAGCAGTCGGCCAGCCAGCTCTTCTTCTGCAAGACTCTTCAAGAGATAAGCCCCAAGCGCCATTCCGGCTAGACTGACCTTGAATACTCCAAGGCTTATCTTGCAGGCGGATGGAGTGGCCAAGTCCGAAATACGCGCTGTACGTAGCAGGATTTGACACACTATGCTCGATGGTGGCGTAGGAATTGGAATCTCTTTCCACGGCGCTGCCGTAAACCATATCGATCAACCAACTCTTATCGCTTAGCCCAAGCATCGCGTCACTCCCTCACTTTGCTGAATGTTGGTTGAGAACCATGCCTAGCTCACGCGATCTGGCGGTCGATTTCCCAAGAGCCGTAGCGACGATGTTGCCCAGGCCCATCTGGTCAAAATGCCAGATGCCCCGCTCCGTCGTGCCGTTCGGAGTCATCACCTCCCTGCAGATCTGCATTGATGGCTTGCGAGTCGCCTCAAGCAGTTCAGCCGTCCCTCGCAGCACTTGCACTGTGATCAGCTTTGCCGCGTCTTCGTCGAATCCCGCCTCAAGCGCGAAGCTTTGCATGGCATCCACAAAGTAAGCAACGAACGCCGGACCCCCACCACACAGCGCGGTAGCCGGGTCAATGAGTGCCTCGTCCTCGACTTGCACGGCCTTACCAAATGACTCAAGGATGTCTTGGCATCTCTCAAGATTTGTCGAATTGGTGTCGGGCGACGCGTAGTAGACTGTCATGCCCTGGAATACTTCAGAGGGTGTGTTCGGTATCGTTCTTACGACCTGAGACACCTTCAGCGCTTCGCAAATCATCCTGATCTGAATGCCTGCCATCACCGAGATCACTAACCCCGGATGTCCTTGGACTATTTTATCTTCGTTGGCAAAGGGGCGAAACGCTTGAGGAGGCATCGCCAGCATCACTACGTCATCACGATCAATTGACATAAGTGAGGTATCCACCATCACTCCAGCCTGCTGAAAGACTTTCAGCTTGTCGGGGTTCGGATCTATTAGCCGGATGTTTGAGCTACCAGCTTTAAGCATGCCGCGCACAATTGCACCACCCATGTGTCCTGCACCGAGCACTACAAGCGTTCCTAACATCCCATCTCCATTTTTTCTGGTATTGATCGAAGTTGCGCCTTCTTGGCCGAAACCCAAATGTCTCACTTTTGTTTTCAGAAAGATTTAACCTGATCAAAGCTATGTCCCTACACGCGTAGCAACACTTCGGGTACGAAATTATAAAACTCAATAACGGAGAGATCATAGACCGCCAAACGGAGGGGTTGCTCGGTGCTGGATACCCGCCATACGATAGGTCACGACAATGAACACCCTACCAAACGACGGGGTTGACAGAACCTCAACCGCTCAGCAACCCTTGCTCCACGGCCTTGCGGATACAGTCTCGACGATTCGCGGCACCGAGTTTTGCGCGCACCACATCTAGGTGCTCTTGCACGGTCTTCGCCGACTGCAATTGCAGATGGCGTGCGATTTGTTTGTAGCTTTGCCCTTGGGAAAAAAGCTCCAACACCTGTCGCTGGCGTTCAGTGAGCTGGATTTCTGTTTCATTGCGGTCCAGATCACGATCACGCTTGAACACTGAACTCTGGGTTCTCACACCAAAGGAACCCAGCTCCTTCGCGAGAGAGCTCCCAAGCGCAAACTTTTCTCCCAAGGCGGCTTCGTGGTCCATTGACATATCCAAACACCCCATCGGCGATCCATGGGCGTCTATGAGCGGAATCGCGACGCAATACCAGTTATGCAAAATGCGGCAATAGTGCTGTTCACCGCGGAGAATTGCCGGCTCCAAATCATCCAAGGCCAGCGAAACCGCGTTGGTGCCAATACTGTGTTCCGCAACCGAAGCCCCCAAGCACACACCCTTATCTGCTGCTGCGCGGATCACTGCCGGGCTCGAATGCATCGCGATGATCCTTGCGCGAGCATCCGTCAGAATTAACAGCATCCGCTTGTCGGGGAGGCGGTCGAAAGTCGATGCAAAAAGAAGCTCGGAAAAAGTAACGAGTCCGTTATTTTTTTCTTCGATTCCGCGCATGTCGAGTACATCCCGGGCATACTGGATGTCGCGCGGGAGCCCCAACTGTTCACAACGGCGATGTGAGTTTGATATGCGCTCAACTGAGGTGGAATATGTCTCGTCCGAAAGTTTCAACCGATCAGGTAATTCGTTCCACATGGCCCCGTCCTTGGATTGTAGTTTCAGAAAACCCTACGTGCTCATCGCTGCGTGGTCAAGTTACAGTTACAAGTCAGAGAAGTTTTTTGTTGGTCAGAATTTTTGCAGTAGCAATAACAAACATGTTGCAGATTTTGACAAATTGGGCCTGTCTTTACATATTGTAATAAGTATGTCGTGCCTATTGGCAAAATCGGTTTCGCGCAGACTATCTGCCGTAGTACAAAAATCTGTTCTGGTCGCCCCGAAAATGTGGATGCCTAGCAAGGTCTGCGTGATGTTTGTATGCCTATGGGCGTGGCACCGTCCTGGATTTTCAGTGGTGGCTGACGAAGTCAGAAAACTTGCCGAGCTGTCCAGCAAGTCCGCCAGCGAGATTGATTTGGTAACGCTGGCGTTGGCGAAGAAATCGGCTGCGGTGGAACAGTCCATCGAGAAAGGACATCAATCCATCAAGACCATCGACGAGTCGAGGAAACGCATGCGCACGGTGTTGACACAAACGTTCAGCTTGGCGGCGGCGTCCGATGATGGCGTGGATACGATTACGCTGGCGGTGAATGAACAAAAAGCCGTTGCTGAACAGATCGCGAAAAATATCGAACATATCGCGCAGATGATCGAAGCAAATTATTCGAGCATCGCGGAGACATCGCAGGCGGCGCAGCAATTAAGAACGCTGGCGGCGGACACGGAAGCCGCAGTGGGCTGGTTCAAAATTTAAGCAGACAAAGTGTGCATCACTCAACAGGCGCCTTGATCGCACGCTGCACATCCGCGAAGGTACGTACCCACGGTTTGTAACGCAGCAGTCCGGGCGGCAGCAAGCGCATATTTTGTTGCGCAGCTTCGAAGGTCGGAAATACGCCGTATACCACTGAATACCAGTCCTCACCCAGCACGTTTGCTTTGTAATATGCGGTAGGTTCTGGGATTGTCGGGTTGGTGAGGTAGTCGTTAATAATGTGTTCTTCTTTGCTACTCAGCAATTGCAACGTATAACTTTTTGCAGATTGATTCAGGACCCACGCTTCACGCAGAATTTCTTTGATCTGTTGTTGTTTGGGCGGCGTGCTGCTGGTAGTGGTGGATTCCACGACGTTGCTGCGGGGTTGGTCGGTGCCCCATTTGGTTTTGTTGATCAACAATCCCTTGGCTTCATCCACACCTTGTAACGCCGCCAGGCCGAGCCAGTAGGCCGCTTCTTTCGGATTTTTGTCTACACCCGCGCCTTCGAGCAACATCTTGCCGTAATTGTATTGACCGTACGAATAACCGGTGCTCGCCGCTTCTCGATACCAGTAGGCAGCGCGTTTCAAATTTTTCTTGGTACCCCAGCCGCTCTCATGCATCACGCCAAGATTATTTTTGGCAATGGTGTGATCTTGTTTGGCGGCTTTCAAATACCACTCCACTGCTTTCTTCAAATCTTTCGGCAGGCCTTTTCCCGTCTGGTACATCCAGCCGAGATTGGCTTGCGCCTTGGCATACCCGTCGTTGGCCAGCGGCATCCATAATTCGCGCGCGAGATCGTGGTAACCAAACAGGAAAGCCATGCGGCCGCGCGCAAAAATCGCGTCGTTCTCGGCTGCCGTACGCACATTCTGCTCAGCGATGTTGCCAAAAAACTCATGTGACTCTTCGGGAATGATTTCGTAGGGGCCGGGACGATTCGCGTTGCTGTCAGCGCCGAGCACCGTTGCGCCGGTCAGCAGGCCCGCTAAGGTGATGGCAAGGCAGGCGGCGTTGCGCGCTGCCCGTCTGCTACGGAATTGCGGAGGAGGCGTCGCAGTCAAATTCGTCTCCCGCGTTAATGCAGGGTGTGGAAGAGCGCTATGATTACCACGCGGTCTTTCTTTCTTTCAAGATGAAAGGTGATATCGCCTTTTAAGGAGCGTGGTGGCTCGAGTTCAGCGGCGTTGATCCGAACTTCAAACGGGCCGGTGCCTTGCGCCAAACGACCCGTGTTTTCCCAGTGGATGTCACCCAGCACGATTTGTCGCAATGCAGTTTTTTTGAACAGTTCGGCGTAGTCATTGCGAATGGCTTCAATCGAGTTGCTGTCTTCAGTGCGCACTTGCTCGTCAAATAAATTCAGAAAGGACGGCAGGTTTCCCTCTTCGTAATAGCGCGCAAATTTCATGACCAGCAGGGCCAGCTCGCGCTGTGATATCTCGTTCGCTGCTGCGCCGTCCTCAAGCGGAGCAACCGGAGTTACGGCGGTGGGCGGAAGCTGCTGAACCGGCAACGTGGGTTTAACCGCCGATTTGGCGACGGGGGGTGGAGGTGATGCAGCCCGTTGGGTTGCGGCGGCGGCTGCCGGTTTGTTCACTGCTGGGCGTGGCTCCACTTCGGCTGATTTCACGGGCGGCGTACTCGCCGGGGTAGTCGGGTTATTGAGTGCAACTATGGCCGTCGGCGATTTGCTTTCCGCTGTGGGGATGAGCGGGGATTCGTTCATTTCGCGTGGCGCTTCATTTGTGGCGCCCGCGTTATGGGCCGCAGTGGATAATGGCGCCGTCAAAATGCGATGTTCCGTCAGTATGTTCTCGCTGGGGTCGGTAACTTCCTGCTTCGCATCCGCGCTGGCTTCGGTGCTGCCGGTGGTGAACGGTGTGGTTTCAGCTTCGGGTGCAGGCGCATTTTGCGACGCTTTTTGCATGGAGTAATAGATCCAGAAGCCAAGCATCAGCAATACCAGAACCGTACCAATAATCATCACCAGCCAACGCGATTCCGTTCCCGACAATGACGGCGACGAGCTTGACAATTCGCGCGCCGGTTCGTCGAGAGTATTTAAACTCTGCACATTTGAAATCCCAGGCACGCTCCCTTTACGCGGAGCAGCCGGGGTCAGCAGAAAATCCGCAATGCTGGAATCAGGAATCTCGCGCACCGCAGCGGCCGCACTAGTGCTACGTGCCGCAGGTGCAGGCCTGAGCTTTTCAGGGGCAGGTTCCGGGAGTTTGGCAGGGCGTCGCGTGACCAAGGGCACCGGGGCATGGGTTGAGGTCGGCGCGACCGCACGCTCCGACACTCCTCGAGCCGCTGGGATAACTGCGATTTTGGCAGGCGGCGCACTATCCGGTGGCGGCGTACGCACGGCGACAACCGGGCTGGGCGCCGGAGCTGCTGTTTCAGCTACCCGCTCCGTAGTGCGCTCGGTAGGTGCAAAAACAACATTGCTGCTGCGCGGCGAAAATTCGTTGTGCAACTCGGCAATCACGCTGCATACCGTTGCATGCGTCAGTGTATGCAAGCCTTCCAGATATCCGAACAGCAGCAAGCGATCACAAAACATGTTGATGCGTCGCGGCAAGCCGCCGGTGTATTCAAAAATTTTGGCGTACGCTCCGGCCTCGAATTGCGGATCGTTCTGCCAACCCACGTGCTGCAAGCGGGCTTCGATATAGCGCCGGGTTTCTTCGGCATCCAGCGGTTGCAAATGGTAGTCGGCAATCACGCGTTGACGCAGCTGCTCAAATTGCGAACTGTCAAGCATGGTGCGGAATTGCTCCTGACCTAACAGAAACACCTGCATCAGCGCTTTATTACCGATCTGGAAATTGGACAACATGCGCAACTCTTCGATGGAGCGCGCGGGAAGATTCTGGGCTTCATCAACCACCAACAAGCAGCGTTTGCGTTCGCGTGCCCGACCTAATAAAAACGATTCAATATCTTTTAACAGGGCCGCTTTGGAGACATGTTCGCTGCGTAATTTGAATGACGCGGCGACCAAACGCAGTAAATCTTCGGCTTCAATTTGGGTGGACGCCAGATGGGCGACCACGACGCTCTGTGCATCAATCTGTGACAGCAGTTTGTGCGACAAGGTGGTTTTGCCGGTGCCCGGTGCGCCGGTGATAACGACGAAACCTTCAGCTTGATTAAGACCGTACAACAGGTAGGACAGCGCGCGCTTGTGACCGGCGCTCGGATA
>JANMQQ010000365.1:0-7008 GCA_031370545.1 Gammaproteobacteria bacterium | reverse complement strand
GAATCATTGGAGAGTGCGACTGAAAAAGAAGAAGACATGCTCGACAAGGCCTGGGGTTTGGAGCAGCAGTCGCGCCTGAGCTGCCAGGCAAAAATCGCGGATCAGGATCTGGTGATTGAGATTCCCAAATACACGATTAATCTCGCATCTGAAAATCACTAAATTGGGGGGAGTTATGAAATTAAAATGGATCGACACGCGCGAAATCGCAATGCAGTTGGCTGAGGCACACCCGGACATTGATCCGAAATTTATCCGCTTCACTGATTTACATCGCTGGGTGTGTGAGCTGGAAGATTTTGCTGATGTTCCAGAACATTCCGGCGAAAAAATTCTGGAAGCAATTCAAGCTACGTGGATTGACGAGGTCAGTTGAATTTCACCAACTGCGACCTGTGCGATTTTCCTGCTAATGTAGTGCAATGAACGAACCCAAAAAAATCTTCCCGGTGACGTTGCTGGTCATGACCTGCAACGAAGCGCACAACATCGCGCGCTGCCTGGACAGCGTGCCATTTGTTGACGAAAAAGTCGTCGTTGATGCTGGCAGTAGTGATGACACGGTGGCAATTGCACAAGCGCATGGCGCGCGCGTGGTGCATCAAGACTGGCTGGGCTTCGGACCACAGCGCAATTTTTCGTCAACACTTGCCACCCATGACTGGATTTTGTTTCTCGATGCGGATGAAACGCTGTCGCCGGAGCTGGCACAGGAATTTGAGCAACGCTTACCTGATTTACTGCCATCGACAAAAGCTGGTGCGATTTTGCGCCGCTCCGCGCTTTATATGGGCGCGCCGATGGCGTGGTACCGACCGATGGTGGGTGAGAAGCTCGGGCGTTTTTATCACCGCGCCCGTGCACGCTGGACCGACACGCGCGTGCACGAACACCTGAATTTCAACGGCGCGACCGAGACCTTCAAAGCGGTATTTCTGCACTACCAAAATCCCACGCTGGTACATAAACAACTCAAGGTGCTGCGCTACTCGGAATTAAAAGCGCGCGACTGGCGGGATCGCGGTCGGGCACCGCGCATGTGGGAATGTCCGTTTATTTTCATCGGCAC
The DNA here is from genome assembly GCA_031370545.1 of Gammaproteobacteria bacterium. Lineage (GTDB taxonomy): Bacteria > Pseudomonadota > Gammaproteobacteria > SG8-11 > SG8-11 > UBA6921. Next base: position 5,939 of record JANMQQ010000365.1, on the reverse strand, counting down.
GTTTTTCAAAGACTACCTGTTGCGTCTGGCGGTGTTGGATGGTTGGCGCGGTTTTATCGTTGCTCACACCGCGGCAAGTTACGCCGTGTATAAACGCATTCGCTACTACGAAATGCAGCACAACCCCGAGTCGCGCGAAGCGGCGGCGCGCCTGCTCATCGAGCACGGTCTTGACCGTTAATATATTGCATGGCTAATCGTTATTTACTGTACGGATCAGAACGCTACGCGTTGGCGATTTTGCGCCCGCTGCAAGCGGCGATTCGCGCGCGCGGCGATGCGGCGGCATGGTTTTTTGATCGAGCGGGTTCCGAAGAATTACATCACGACGAGCGCCTGTTGAGCAGCGTTGCCGAAGTGCGCCGCTGGAATCCCACCGCCATTTTTACGTCGAGCAATGCGATCCCGCATTTTTTCCCAGGCGTGAAGGTCAGCGTATTTCACGGTTTTAACGCTGGCAAGCCGCGCCATATTTACATCCGCGGATTTTTCGATCTGTATTGCACCACCGGGCCGGGCGACACCCATGCGTTCGCTGCGCTTGCAGACAAGCTCGGGCACTTCAGCGTGCGCGAAACCGGTTGGCCGAAGCTCGATCCATTTCTGCAACAGCTCGCAGCGGAGGTGCCACCGCTGCACACGCCGCCAGTGGTACTATATCACTCGACCTTCTCGCCCTCGTGGAGCGCCGCCGAAACCTTGTACGACACCGTGCGCGATTTATCCCGTAGCGGCCAATGGCGCTGGATCGTGACATTACATCCGAAAATGAATCCCGTGACCGTTGCCAAGTATCGCGCGCTGGAAGGCGAGTACCTGCGCTTTGCCACCGAAGACAATATTCTCGACCTGTTCCCGCAGGTCGATGTCATGATGTCCGATACTTCGTCGGCATTGCACGAATTCACGCTGACCTACAAACCGGTGATCACCTTCAACAACCGCCGCCCAGGTCCACAGCTCATTGATATCCACCAGGCGCAGGACCTCAAGCCTGCCATCGAACGGGCGCTGTCGCGCCCGCCGGAACTGATGCAAGCCGTGCGCGATTACGCCAACAGCATCCATCCCAATCGCGACGGACATTCGAGCGAACGCGTGCTGGCGGCGGTGGATAATTTCATCGCTCGTGGCGCGCGCAACGCCAAATCCAGACCGTTGAACTTGTGGCGCAAGCTCAAGATTCGCAAACGGCTGGGGTATTGGGGTAGGGGCTGAGAAGCGCGTTTGCTTGCTGTCAATCCAGGCCAACCTTGACGTGTGGCCGCATTACTGCAAACTTAAACGTGTGCATCAACGTAAGATGTGTTTCGCTCAAAACTTAGGGACACTCATCATTCAGTGGCAGGATGTGACCCCGTGCCCAAGCATAAAAGTGAAAGTACCGTGAACTTCGGTGAGCGCTTAGTGGAGTTGCGCAAGGCGACGGGCTTACACGCATTGGAGCTGGTAAACGAGGTCGGCGCATCACGCCGCATGATCGTTTACTCTGAAGGCCAGAGCGCGCATCTGCCCACTTAACCATCACGGCACAACTGCATAGGAAAAATATCTATGGTCAAGGGTTCCAGTCAACGCAGCACGTTGATCGAAAAGATCGACAGCCTTCCGCCGGAGCGGGTGGAGGAAGTGGAGGACTTCGTGGATTTTCTGCGGCAGAAGGATCAGGACCGGCAACTCACGCGCTCCGCCGCGAAGACGGCGGAGCCGAGTTTGAAGAAGGTATGGGACAACCCGGACGATGCGGTCTATGACGCACTTTGAGTTCGGCGATGTGATTCTGGTACCGTTTCCGTTCACCGATCAGTCCGCCGCCAAGAAGCGCCCCGCCGTCGTTATCAGCTCACAGGATTACAACGACGAACGTCCCGATCTTGTCATCATGGCTGTGACCTCACAGATCAAACCGGCTGCGGTGATTGGGGAAACTATCATTCAGGATTGGAAGGCAGCGGGACTGCTTAAACCCTCTGCCGTCAAACCAGTCATCACGACGATTGAGAAAAATCTGGTGATTAAACCGATGGGACGGTTCAACGATAATGACCAGATCGCGTTGCGGGAAAGTTTGAAGGTGATTTTGGGTTGATATGAATCCATCAGAGAAAATACATTCCCGAATTATGCCGCGAGCGGCTAACTCAGGCTAAGGGCTCCGTTTTTTGTACTCCGCCGGGATAAGCGAGCTGATAACTGTTTTCATAACTGGCGCGCAAATTCCATTCCCGCAAAGCTTCACTTTGTCGCGTCGAGTGCCGTGGTTGAATTTATGGTTCTTTGGCAGGCCCATAGCGCGCGCAAGTTCACTGGGCTGCAGCATCCGCATTCGGTATTCGCCACGGATTTTTTCCACAAGAGCAAAACGATCCAGGGTGGTAACAGTTCTCAGTGGCCCGTCCAGTGATTGCCAGCCACCGCCACCATCCGAGCCGTAATAAACAAGCACGAAAGATGACTGGGTGCCCAGTGCTTCAATGGCAGCGTTAGCGCGTTGAATCGTGGGAATTGCCCGGCCGGGCGCATGCAAAGCAGTTGTTTCCCAGGCGCCTCTTGGGTCGAGGATGGAGTGCACAGTACGAATCTTTTGGTTCCGTCGTTTGATAGGCGCAGGTTCATTGCCCAGTTCACAGGAGATAAACAACCGTCTTCTGGATTGAGGAACGCCGAATTCTGAAGCATCAATTATTGTTTCGCTGATACCGTAGCCTAACGTACCCAGCCCTTCGATCAATTCCGCGTAACGGTGCCAGCTACGGATGTGCGTGACATTTTCTAGCACAATCCAGCGGGGGCGTATTGCTTCCGCCCACACCAATGCCGTCAGCGCAGTTTTGCGGCTTTCCTCACTACCTTTCCTGGCCCCTTTCGCCGGTGAATGACTGGTGCATTCGGGGGAGGTAAGCAGCAGGTCAATGGTTTGATTGCCGATGAGGTGCTTTGGATTCAGTAGCTCCACGCTACTGTTAATGACGTTGGCGCCCGGGAAATTGTCCTGGTATGTTGCAGTGGCTGTAGACCATGAATCGATGGCAAGAACGGGAGTGCACCCCGCCATAACAGCGCCGCGGGCACCCAGGCCTCCGCCACAGAACATGTCTACAAAAGAAATCATCGACTTCCTAAGAAGTAATTGTGGCGGAGTTATACCAGGTTCAGCCTTCACAAACAACGGCTGTGCCGACTAAACAGACAGCAAGCCAACAAGTGGAGTAGCTCCAGACGGAATGTCTATGAAAGAGAAAGACAACAACAAGCCAAATAACGGGAGACCACTTCGTCCACGAGCAAGAATTCTTCGGACGCTCGGCGAAGAGCTCATCAGTAGTGAAACCGTTGCAATGATCGAATTAGTCAAGAACGCGTACGACGCAGATGCTCACACCGTATTGATCCGGTTCTCGGGTGCGCTTAAAGCCGATGTCGGTGACATTGAGGTTTTTGACGATGGACACGGCATGACTATGGAGGTGATTGATTCCGCCTGGATGGAGCCAGCTACCGATGTCAAAAAAAAGCAATTGTTGAGTAAGACCTTGGGTCGTAGGGTTTTGGGAGAAAAGGGCATCGGCCGGTTTGCAGCCTCGCGGCTTGCCCGTGAGCTTGAGTTGACTACGCGGCCCAAAGATTCAGGGCGGGAAATTTACGGAATCTTTGACTGGCGCCAGTTTGACGATGAGGGTCGTTATCTGGATGAGGTTATTTTTCTTGTCGAAGAACGCGAGACGAGGGAGATCAAACCCGGCTGGGTATTGACAGCGTATCAGGATGAGGTGAGTGATAAGTGGCCAAGGTCAGGAACTCAGGGAACAATTCTCCGAATGAATGGATTGAAGCGGGACTGGGGCAGAGAGGACTTGGTTAAGTTGCAGCGTGGCCTATCGCGTTTGGTTTCACCATTCTCTCCAACACCGGGCTTCAGAATTTTCCTGGAGCTCCCTGAAGGATTCAAAGAATTTTCCCAGCAGATTGAACCGCCGGAGATCATCAAATACCCGCACTACAGTATCCGTGGACATGTAGAAGAGGATGGCTCGTACCGCTTTGAAATTAGGCTCGAGGTCGAGAACGAACCCCACATATTTACAGGGCGGTTTGGTCGCGCACGGGTTGGACAACAAACCGAGGTTGTTGACAGGTGGAGCAACGACGACGCCAAGCCAGCAGACCAAGAAAATCTTCATCCAATAGAGTGCGGGCCGTTCGAATTTGAACTGCGCGTTTGGGATCGGGACGAACTGGGCAATGTTGAGCAGAAGCTCGGAAAAGGAATTCGTGATATTCAACGTGATCTTAATGCCATAGCGGGGATAAATATCTATCGGGACGGCTTCCGCGTACTGCCGTATGGTGAGCCTGATAACGACTGGTTACGGCTAGACATCAGGCGTGTACAAAAGCCAACGTATCGCCTTTCCAATAATCAGGTGACCGGCTACGTGGCGATTTCCGCTGATAGAAACCCGCAACTTCGGGACCGCAGTAATCGGGAGGGCTTGGACAACAGCCCTGGGTACACGGATCTGCGCGAGATATTGCTTCAGATTCTCACCAAACTCGAAGCGAAACGGCACGCTAAGAAACGAGAACCACCCGTTACAGACAAGAAAGAAGGAAGTCTTTTTTCAAAGCCGGACCTCGGTGAAATCCGGCGCCGACTCGAGGCCGTGCTACCGGGGGACAAGGAGACGCTAAAACTTCTCGACAAGTCTGAGAAGGAATGGGAGGCGAAGATTGGTGAGATCAAGAGCGTACTTTCCCGCTATCACTCGCTCGCGACATTGGGAAGCCTGATCGATAAGGTATTGCACGAAGGTCGGCAGCCGCTCAGTTCAATTCAACATGAGGCAGGACTTGGAGAAGAACAGATCGCCGAGTACCTCGACGCACATCAATACCATAAGACGTTGCCACTACCAGTTGATAGCCTCCAAAAATCCAGAGACAGATTTCGCAAAATTACAGCTCAGGCAGACGTGCTTCACACAACCTTTAAGCGTGTTGAACCCTTTGGCGGAAGGCGCAGCGGTCGGCCGAAGAAATTCTATCTCGAAGAGATTCTTCGCGAGACATTCAGCTTATATGAGCCGGAAATAATACGCCTTGGCGTAAGGACAACACTGCCCGGAACTGACACCCTGGTTAGGGTCGATGAAGCCGAACTGAGAGAGATTTTCGTAAATTTACTGACTAATAGTTTGTATTGGTTGGCAACCACGCCTAAGGAAAAACGGTCAATCGCTGTAACCGTGGCTAAGTCAAACACTGATGAGCTTGAGATAGTTTTCTCAGACACTGGACCTGGTGTCCCAGCCGAATATCGCGACTCGATTTTTGAGCCGTATTTTTCTTTGAAACCGGAAGGGGTCGGACTTGGACTTTCCATCGTAGGTGAGATCGTGAAAGATTATTACAATGGTTCGTTTTTTCTTCTGGATACCGGGCCACTTGGGGGCTCTGCATTCAAGATTGTACTGCGCAAGAGGATCTGAAAATGGCAGACAATGTTTGGCGAATCCTGGCGATTGACGACGATGCTACAAAGTTAGGAGAGATCAAAGAAAATCTCGTTGGCGCTAAACGTTTCTTGCCTGACAAGATAGAGGTGGTTACGTTTCAAGATTTCGACAAAGGTATTAAGGCGCTGGCTGAGCAGCGATATGACATTGTAGTTCTTGACTTGCACGCGAAGTCGGACCCAGATGCATACGCCAATATGGGAGACGTGGATCAAGCCGGCGAAAAAGCGCTTGATGAGCTGAAGGCAATTCGATTTGCCCCAGTAATTTTCTATACAGGATTTCCTAACAAGGTTATGCATCTGAAAAGCCCAATAATAAAAATCGTTACGAAGGGCGGCAATATTGAAGAACTGAGAATTGCAGTTGACGAAGTGCTGAGCACAAAACTTCCACAGCTCGTTCGGCACATGGAGGAGCAAC
>JANMQQ010000343.1:0-15576 GCA_031370545.1 Gammaproteobacteria bacterium | reverse complement strand
CGTTGATCATTCTTAGGCATGTTGTCCCAGAAGCACGCTTTACCCGTGGCGGCCCCCTGACAGATGATTCCCGCAAGCGACCCGGAAGCTCCGCTACCTCTTGGCAGTGCAATACAGGCACCGCGAACCGAAGGGTCCGTGTATGTCCATACAAAAGCATCTTCCCCGGGCTCTAGAAGATTGCTGCCCGTGCGGAGGTTGCCCTGTAATTTCCACGCTGGTTCGGTTTCCGCCCAGTCCGGTGGAATGGGCACACCCTGAGCACGGCATTGCGCCATATAAGGTGTGTCCACAGCGTTAGCCGGGGGCGCTAGTACAGCAAAACCAACAGCTACCATGGCGAGTACTGTTTTGGTGTGAGCTATTGAATAATCATCATAGAATCGTTTCATGATTGTCGCCTTGTATGCTAAGGAGGAAATCCGATAGAGGTCACGCCTTCCATGCCCCAACCATCGCACTTACCATTCCCAGAAATGACTATGGCTCTTCTCTGCGCCTGCGCGGCTAATAGGGCAGCGGCCCAAACTTTACCTAAACCGGAATCCATACCTTCGAAGGCATACCAACCAAAACCATAAGCACCAGGATAAGCACCAGGATTTCCACAGGTGGTAGTAGCCTGAGCCACATAAAACTCTGTGCGCGGGGCATATGCACCTGGGCCAAAATAGAGGCTTTGTATTTGGCCCGTATTATTACTAGCCAAGACCGGAGCCGCCATGAGCAGCGCAGTGAATGAAATGGCCGCAAATGTAATTACTGAAACGATTTTTTTCATACGTTCTCCTCGCCGAATACCGGCATCAATTTGTGAGTTTGGTTGACAATTACGCCGACCCTCTTAGGTCAGCGCCAAGAGATCATGCAGGGCAGCGGCCTACAGATTGCCTACGTGGACGCGTGAATATTCACGACGAGAAATGCTTAGCGTGGCGGGTGTTTGCTATCGTGATTTGCAGGCTGCAACGGAAACCTCGCGCCGATTTCAGCATCGGGCGCATGCAGCGCGAACGATGGCGCTACGCCGAGCAGCTTGCGCAATATCCGTTCGCAGCGGAGGTAGCAGGTTTGTGCATCGGCATGGCGGCCCGCGCGTTGATGCAGGCGGATCAGGTGACGATAGCCTTCTTCCGCCGTTGGCTCGACTTCCAGCAGGCGCTGATAGCAGCGGATCGCCCGCTCATTACACATTTCATTTTCACAGCGTTGCGCAGCGCGTAGCAATCGGCTGCGCAAACGCTCTTGCATCTGAAGAGCACAGGCTAGATCGTCGTCGTCACCGAAGAACGGACCCTGATACAAAGAGAACACAGCGTCGAGCAGTGTATCGACGTCGGTTGCGTCAGTAGCTGTGTCCAGTGTTGACAATAGGCGTTCGAGCGCCCAGCAGTCCAGCCAACAGGAACGCGCATCGAGCGATAGTTCTTTATTTTTTAGAATCAGCGGCGCGCAGGCACCAAATAATTTGCGCAGACGGTGCAGCGTGATTTCGAAGGTCTTGCGGGTTACGTCGCCGTCGGCATCCGCCCACAATGTTCGAACCAGCATCTGTTGTTTTACGTTGCGCCCGCCGAATGCGATGAGTGCCTTGAGCAAGGCGAGCGGCTTGCGTGCGGCAGGACTGCAGGTTGCAATCGGCACATCGTCCACCGTCACCGTGAACTGGCCCAAGGTATAGATTTTCACCGGCCTGGAACGAGCCGACTCGGCCCGTAATTCGTCATCCAGTTTTTTTAAAACTGCGGCAGTGTTAGCCATGAGAGCTCTACCATTCAATGGCTGGTGTACAACCTCCCAATATTTACGCCAGCCGAGCGGACCTCATAGTAGTTAGCTCTGAGAGCGAACAATATGAAGTATTCACACCACTGGGGCTGAGTCGAATCACCTGTAATGGGGATTCCCACCTGAAATAGTTTAGATGCATGAAACTCAATGACCGTGTGCTGTAGTTGCATTTGGACTCAGCGAACATGCATGGCGGGTCGTCCCGTGTTCGATTTGCAGCGTACTGTGATGAACACTGAAACGTTCTTTGAGTATCTGCATAATGTCATCCATAAAGACATCTCCGGGGTAGCCCCCGGGCATCACCAGATGGACCGTCAAGGCGCTCTCGGTGGTGCTCATGCCCCAGATGTGCAGGTCATGGACATCGGTAACCCCGGAGCATTCACGCAAATAGGCATCTATCGCTGGCACGTCGATGTGTGCGGGGACCGCGTTCAAGGCGAGCTGTACTGATTCGCGCAACAAGCCCCACGTGCCAACCACGATCACGGCCACAATCACCAGACTGATAATGGGGTCGAGCCAGTACCAGCCCGTGAAAATTATCGTTATACCGGCGAGCGCTACACCCAGCGACACGGCGGCATCCGCGGCCATGTGCAAATAGGCACCGCGAATATTCAAATCCCCTTTGCTGCCTTTCATGAACAGCCACGCCGACACGCCATTGACGACAATGCCCACTGCGGCCACCAGTGTGATCGTGAGCCCCCCGACAGCGGGCGGGTGTGAGAAACGTTGGAACGCTTCCCAGCCGATGGCGCCACAGGCCATCAGCAATAACATCGCGTTGGCCAATGCCGCCAGAATTGAGGTGCTGCGTAAGCCATACGTGTAGCGCTCGCTGGGTGTCTTACGCGCAAGTATGGCGGCACCCCATGCCAACACCAGACCCAAGACATCAGACAAGTTATGCCCAGCATCCGCCATCAGCGCGGTGGAATTAGCAATAAATCCGTAACTAAACTCGACCACTACAAATGCCGCATTCAGGGCGATGGCGATCACAAAGGCTCGACCATAATTGTTTGGGTCACCGTGGTGGTGGTGACCGCCCGCAGGAGAATGATCGTGGTGATGTGCCATTAGTCTGCATCCGTATGAGGTTCGGCTATGTGTTCCAGCATGTCGGCCAACACTCCCGAAATGTGTTGATCGGCGGCGGCATAGAACACTTGCTTGCCGTGACGGTCCGCCTTGACGATGCGGGCCGCACGCAGCAATCGCAGGTGATGGCTGACCAGTGAACTACTTAAGTCGAGCGTGCTGGCGATCTCGTTAACCGCGATTGGCGTGTCGAGACACGCCAGAACGATCCGCAGACGGGTGGTATCTCCTAGCAGGCGGAACAGGTCCGCCAGTTCGGAAATCGAGCTTTCTATAGGTGATTGCATCATCCCTCCAACAAATGAACACATATTCACATGTTATTTTGAATTCGTTAGCAAAGTCAAAGAGCCAAGACTTGATTTCAAACATCCCGCTCCAGATAACCGAACAACGAGCGACAACTGAGCAGTCGTGGTATAGGATTTCCCACTCCCCGATTGACTCCTGGGCCGCGCGCTTTCCGGCGATGGGCGGCTATTCCGATGGACATTGCACTGATCGTGTTACTCATCCTGCTCAACGGCGTGTTCGCCATGTCTGAAATTGCGGTGGTTTCTGCCCGCAAGGCGCGCTTGCACGGCATGGCCGACGATGGCCGTCCCGGTGCGCAAGCCGCCCTGTCGCTCAACAACGAACCGTCCGGTTTTCTGTCGACCGTCCAGGTCGGCATCACGACCGTCGCCATTTTAAGTGGCCTGCTCGGCGAGACCGTGCTGGCTGACCCGCTCGCCGTTTGGCTGTCGGGTTTCCCTGCCGTTGCACCCCACGCGCGCGGCATCGCGCTGACCGTGGTGGTGGTGGGACTGACTTATGTTTCAGTGGTCATCGGCGAGCTGGTTCCCAAACGTATCGGGCTGGTTGCGCCGGAAGTTATCGCGTCGCGCATCGCACGTCCGATGATCTGGCTGGCGCGCGCGGCCCGCCCCCTGGTGTGGCTGCTGTCGTCGTCGTCCGACGTGCTGCTGCGGTTGCTGGGTGCACAGCGCAAGGGCGAACCGCCGGTGACCGACGATGAGATTAACGTGCTGATGGGACAGGGTGCCGAAGCGGGCGTGTTCCACGAAAGCGAGCAGGAAATCGTCTCCAACGTGCTGCGCCTGGACGAGCAACGCGTCGGCGCGATCATGACGCCCCGCAAAGATATTTATGCCGTCGACCTGGAAGCAACCGACGATGAAATTCGCCACCAAATCGCCAACAGCGCGCATTCGCGCATCATGGTGTGTCGCGACGGACTCGACCATATCGTGGGCGTGCTGCTGGTCGGCAATCTTTTGAAGCAGTCGCTGTCCGGCCAACTGCTGCGGCGCGAGGATATCGAAGCGGCGGTAACACCTCCGCTGTATCTGCCCGAGACCATGACGACCACTCAACTGCTGGCGAACTTTCGCCGCGCCCAACTGAAATTCGCCCTGATCGTCGATGAATACGGCGATTTGCAGGGACTGGTGACGCTCACCGATGTGTTGACCGCCATCGTCGGCGAAGTGTCGCTGCCCGAAACTGCCGGACAACACGACATGGTGCAGCGGGACGACGGTTCGTGGCTGATGGATGGTGACGTGACCGTCGAGTGCGTCAAGACCGTGCTGGCCATTGACGACGAGCTGCCCGGCCAGGAGGACAACGCGTTTCATACCTTGGGCGGATTCGTCATGCACATCCTGCGTAGCGTGCCCAGCGCGAGCGACCATTTCGACTACGCCGGTTGGCGCTTCGAGGTGATGGACATGGATCGCAACCGGGTGGACAAAGTTCTGATCGCGCGTACCACTCCGAACCACCCGGGCTTGACCGAGCCATCGCCATGACCTGGCTCCATACGCTGCGCACACCGGGTGTGGCGGCAGCGTTGGGCGCGGCGCTGTTGTTCGGCGGCGGCACGCCGTTTGCCAAGGGCTTGTTGTCCGAGGTCAGTCCGTGGCTGCTGGCGGGTCTGCTTTATCTCGGTTCCGGGCTGGGTCTGTCGCTGTACCGTATCGTGCGTCGCGCACCGTCGGTGCGGCTGGCACCGGGCGAGTGGCCATGGTTTGCAGGGGCAATTTTCTCCGGTGGCGTGATCGGCCCCGTGTTGCTGATGTTCGGGCTCAGCGGCATGTCGGCATCGGGCGCATCGTTGCTGCTCAACGCCGAAGCCGTGTTCACCGCGCTGCTGGCGTGGTTTGCATTTCGCGAAAACTTCGACCGGCGCGTTGCGCTGGGCATGGCCGCCATTGTCGCCGGTGCGGTGGTGCTCAGTTGGCCGGGCGATGCGCAATTCGCCAGCCTGTGGTCGGCACTCGCGGTGATCGGCGCATGCTTGGCCTGGGGTGTCGACAACAACCTCACGCGTAAAGTGTCACTCACTGACGCCACTTGGATCGCCTCGATCAAAGGCTGGATCGCAGGGAGCGTGAATCTCGCGCTGGCGGTTCTACTCGGTGCGAGTTGGCCACCCTTAATCTATGTTGCAGGGACACTGCTGGTAGGCTGTTTCGCCTACGGGGTGAGTCTTGCGTTATTTGTGACTGCGCTGCGCCATCTCGGTACGGCAAGAACTGGCGCCTATTTTTCGGTTGCACCGTTCTTCGGTGCGCTGCTGGCGGTTCCGTTGCTGGGCGAAGCGGTCAATATGCAGTTGCTGATCGCCGGAGCGTTGATGGCGCTGGGCGTGTGGTTACACCTCACCGAGCGCCACGTGCATCCGCATGAACATGAGTCGCTCGCTCACGCACATCGTCACGTGCATGACGAACATCATCAACACCAGCATGATTTCCCATGGAACGGCGACGAGCCGCACACGCATGATCACCAGCATGTTCCGCTGCGGCACAGCCACCCGCATTATCCTGACAGCCATCATCGTCATCGCCACTGACACTCGGTTTTAAAATGCAACCCCAAGCGGACCCATTTATTGTTCCCCTCTGTCACGAAGAAATAGAAATTCTGTTTGCCGACGCCTCCCTGCTGTTGATTAGCAAACCCACGCGATTGCTGACGCTGTCGGGGAAACATCCGCTCAACATAGATTCAGCGCATTTCCGCCTGGTTAAAAATTTTCCCACCGCAGCGATGATTCATCGACTTGATTTCGCGACTTCCGGCCTGCTGGTCGTGGCACTTGATAAAGTCGTGAACGCGCACATCTGCCACCAGTTCAAGACACGCCAGGTCGTCAAAACCTACACCGCAATTTTGCATGGCCACCTGGCGGATGATGTCGGTTGCATCGAGCTACCTATCGCAAATGATCAACCTAATTTCCCGTTGCAAAAAATCTGTCATGACACGGGAAAAAGCGCATCAACCCACTATGAAGTCATCGCACGATTGAACAACCCCGACGTGACAAAAGTGAAGTTCATGCCATCGTCAGGACGCACCCACCAACTGCGGATTCACAGCAGAGAAATCGGCCACCCGATTTTAGGTTGCGACCTGTACGCCACGGATGCAGCCTTTTTTATGGCCCCGCGCCTGATGCTCCACGCGACCACACTTGAATTTGACCATCCGGTGACGGGCGAACGGATCAAAGGATTTAGCCCGTGTCCGTTTTAGTCTTGTTCGATATGCAACAATGCAAGCCTGACTCCGGTAATGTGACTCCGGTAATGACCCCGGTAATGGAAGCAAGCCTGAACTATCCAAATGTAGATGGCAAATTATTTACGGATAAGTACTTAGTCTGCCGCTTTGCTCATCATTGCATCGAGTGCCGCATCGAGCTTCTTTAACGGCTCGTCCTTTCCCTGGATGGCATGGCGCTCCTGTAAGTAAGCAGCGGTGTTATAGGTAAGAAATACTTTGCCGTTCGCATCTTCCCAAGCCAGAGCTTTGGGAGGTAAATCGATGGCGACCGTGGGCTGCGCCTGCATGAGCGGTGTGCCGCCTTTCGGATTGCCGAAGATCAGTACTTGTGCTGGTTTCATCGTCAGCCCCGCTTTCGCAGCAGCGTCCGCATGGTCGATGCGGGCAAAGATAATGAACCCCTTTTCCTTGACGATCACTTCCAGACGATCCAACGTTTCCGCGACCGAGTGCTTGCTGGTCTTCGTAACCATTCCGTTGCCGTCAGCAATCGCAGTCAACGACACCAATCCCATCATGATACCGACACACATATGTTTCATTGTTGCGCTCCCTGTTGAATGTTGGTGGATGAAAGTCACATGCCACACTGCAGCTCGGTAGTGAGCCCAGTTTGAACCATATTAAAATTTCCCATCTATGCCGCTGGCAACTTAGCTAATAACTTCTTCCCAATGAAATAATCGACCGACAATTTGCCCGGACCTTGAAGCATCAGCACCAATAACATCACGCCCCAAATTTGATGGTCGCGAATGCCGGCCGCTTCCAGATCGGGATACGACATCACCGCGACGATATTGAACACGAACAGCGCGAACGCTGCGAAACGCCCGCCCGAGCCGAGCACGAGCAGCACGGGAAATACAAGCTCCGCGCCGGTACCCATCAGTGCAGCGATATTGGGCGACAGCAACGGCACGTGGTACTCGTTTTCGAACAAATACATCGTGCTGTCCCAGTTACCGAGCTTGAGCATTCCCGACCGGAAAAATACGTTGGCGACCCACAGACGCAACGCCAGATTTCCCAGCGGCGAGAGCATGTCTATTTTCCGGTACAGGGCATCAATGGCTTCCGCGATAGAGTGCATTTTTGTTTTCATGTAGCGTTATCTCCCAATTATTTCATGTAGCGTTATCTCCCAATTATTTAAAGTGCGAAGTCCACAATGGCCTGGCGGGATACGAAATCTCGAAGTGCCGATCCAACGTCGAAATCTGGTTGCACCGCAGACGCCGTATCGCTCGCGGTTGCGAAGTCCATTCCATCGCGTAGCGCCAGTAAAAACGCGTAACCACCACGGTCAAGAAGCTCGAATTCAACATCCAGCGCGCGTCGGATGACTAACATACGGTCGCCGCCGCTTCGCAAATCAACCTGTAGGCCACCGCAATAGTCCGGCTGGTTTACCTGCCATAAGCGCAGAACCGGGTACGGTGTTTCAAGTAACCGGCTGGCGGGATGCAATTTGAATTTCAGTTCCCCGTAGCGCTGCGGGGCGACCGATGGCAAACGCGTGAGATCAAGTGGCACGTGGTCCGCGGCGTGAAAGACTTCGTGGTAGCTCCACTCCAGAACCGCCACATCCCGCGAATAAGGAAGTGCCGCCAATCTGGGAAACGTGGCGACAAATTCCGGTACTTGCGCGCCGAATTCATGCAGATCGCCGGAACGCGATGGATGCGCATTCACATAACTTGCAGCCAGGTGCGTAAAGAATTCATCGCCCACGAGGCGATGCAGCACCGGGTACACCGCGCGCAATGCCTCGGCAAGACTGCTGATATGGTTGTTGCGGTATACCTGCAGGCGGCGCGCGCCGGTCAGTCCGTTCGCGTGCACGTGCGCGTCCAGGCCGCGTGCTTCGTTGTCGTAGACCTGCGCGGCGAAATCCAGCTGTAAGTCACGCAACGTCGGCATAGGTATCGCTCAATATCATTTGTGCCCGGCGTGCTTCATCGACCAGGACTTCCAGCGCCGGAAGCTGTGCATCCCATTCGATCAACACCGGCACGTTGACGAAGCGCCGGGTTGCGTCGCGATACAGCGACCACACGGCGGCAGTCACGCGTTGGTCGTGGGTATCGATCAGTAATTCGCCGTCGGTGAAAGTTTTTACCGTGTGCCCGGCCAGATGAATCTCGCCTACCAGCGGCGGCGGAATACCACGCAGGTACTCTTGGGCGTCGAAACCATGATTGCGTGCACTGACGTATACGTTGTTGATGTCCAGCAGAATGCCGCAGCCGGAGCGACGCGCGAGTTCCGCGAGAAATTCCCATTCGGGGATATCCGACGTGTCATATTCCAGATAACTGGAAAGATTCTCGATGAGAATCGGGCGTTGCAGCCAGTCTTGTACCTGGCTCACACGCTCGACCATATGGCGCAACTCCTCCGCGCGGTAGGGTAGTGGCAGCAGGTCATTAAAATGGCGTCCCGCGACTGAACCCCAGGCCAGATGCTCGGAGATCAATACGGGTTCGCAACGCTGCACCAGGGACTTCAACTTATTCAGATGTGCATCGCTGAGCGGATCGGTCGAGCCTAACGACAATCCCACGCCGTGCAGGCTGACGGGGTAATCGGTGCGAATGCGGTCGAGGTAATGAAGCGGGCGACCGCCGTTGCCAAAATAATTTTCGCTATGCACTTCCAGCCAGCCCACCGGCGGGCGTTGTTCAATCACGTCGCGATAGTGCTCGGCGCGCAATCCGATGCCGGCGCGTGATAGCGCCGGACTCGGTGTTTCCTGCGCTGCCGGAATGGCGCCGTGCGACGTTGATGTCGACGAACGTCCGTCAGTGGTGGTGGACATCGACGTGATTAACCGGCTTTGGGTTCCAGACTGGCGCCGGTAATTTTTTCGCAGGTGCCTTTGGGAACCACGAGGAACGCCGTGGGCTTGCTGTCTTTCTCGGCGGTACCGGCGCAAGAGCTGCTGCTGGTCTTGCAGTCGTTCTTGCCCGCTTTCACGATGCCGTAGCATTTTTCCATTTTGCTCATGTCCGGTTTGTCGGCCGCTTGCGTTGCACCGACCAGGCCCATCGCCATCAGTCCAGCAATGGCGGAATACACTACAGTCTTGTTGCGCGTCATAAGTAAAGTCTCCGTTATCAACATTGAGTGAAGGAATCTAAAACCACGTGTGCGTACCAGTCATGCACTGGAGATAGATGCACGGCGCGGTGGATTGTTACAGCGGGAGGTAATAATAAAACGATGCTATTTTTGGGCGCGCTGCTGTTTTAGCAACGCCTCGACTTGCGCGTCCACCGCCTGCGCAGAGGGTTCGTCAGGCCGGAGTCCGCGTAACGTGCGGATGGTGGTGCGAAATTGTGTAAAAAAACGTTGGCAGTCCTGACAAAGAAATATGTGCAGCCGATAGTTCATGCGCTGCATGAGCGACAGGCGTTGCTCCAGATAATCGCTGGTCATTTCATGAATGTCGTGACAACTCAACACGGCGCCTTACCTCGTTTGCAAATGTTCAATGGCCTGCCACACGCGCGTGCGGGCGCGGTGCAGCAGGACTCTACAATTTAGAGTCGGTAATCTCCAGGATGTTACAAATTTCATCGAACGACAGTTGTTCCATGTCGTAGAGCATCAAGACCGCTCTTTGATTTTCGGGCAAGTCACCAATGGTTTTGAAGATTTGTTCACGCAGTTGTTCACTGCCGAGGAGGTGTTCGGGCGTATCCATGTTCCATGCGCGCGGCGGGTTGGCCCAGTGGCCGTTTTCCGAGAAGCGGTCGCGATTCAAGCTGACATTCTCGATATCTTGCGCATCGCCCATCGCGATCATCCGCACCTGCTTGCGCAGGTGCGATTTCGCGGTATTGCTGACGATGCTTAATACCCAGGTTTTCAAACTGGAGCGCCGCTCAAAGCGCGGGAGTGACTTAATCACATTGATCCAAGCGTCTTGCACTACGTCCGCAGCGGACCCCGGGCCGACGATGGCCCGTGCAACATAGGTCATGGGGCTATTGAACGCACGCACGGTTTCGCGAAACGCGGCTTCATCACCGGCAATGAGTTTTGTAATTAGTTCTTGTCCATCCATGAGTTGGAGTTGGATTAGCGCCGTGGGGTCGCACTATGTTCGTTGTCACATAGCGCGGGCGCAAGGGGATTTTCTCGGCTTCGATTAGCAGATGCCGGTTGGACTTAGCGTGCGTAGATGCCTCGGGGAAAGCGCCCGATACAATGAGATGGTCGGTGTTCGGCATTAGGAGCATTGGAATCACAGCCAGTGGGTTGGCGAATCTTTCAGTTAGGATCTGGATCTGGGTCATAGGATCAGGGTCACATAGGATCTGGGTCACAAGGATCTGGGTCAGGCTTGCATATTTGCATATATATGGATTCTATTGACATTTATCGAAGCAAAATTCCATCTATATTGGGGTCAGACTCCAATTAACATTTGGTGGGCCGCAGAGAGTTAAATAGTGACTGAGACCCCATTGAATATGGCCTCATTAAATCCTACGCAGAATGGCATTTGTCGCTATGCCCCAAGAATAGCGCCGCTTATAATCCGCCACTTCCCTCGATAAGGATTATCGCCATGTCACCCCTGCCCGACCTGCACTCCCCCGCTGTCGCTGCGCGCGGGCTGGCCAAGACATTTGGCGCGTTGCGCGCGGTGGATGGCATCGACCTCGAGGTGCCGCGCGGGATGATCTTCGGCATCCTCGGTCCCAACGGCGCGGGCAAGACCACGCTGTTGCGCATGCTCGCGACGCTGTTGAAACCCGATGCCGGGTCGGCACAGATCATGGGTCACGATCTGGTGGCCGCGCCGCACGAGGTGCGCAGATCCATTGCGATGACCGGCCAGTTCGCGTCACTCGACGAAGACCTGACCGGGCGCGAAAATCTGATGTTGCTCGCCAAGCTGTGGGGCTTTCGCGGCCGCGCGGCGGCGCGTGCCGACCAGTTGCTTGAGGCGTTTGAACTCACTGAGGCGGCGCGCCGTCAGGTAAAGGATTACTCGGGCGGCATGCGTCGTCGGCTCGACATCGCGGCGTCGCTGGTCGTCACGCCTTCGATTCTGTTTCTTGACGAACCGACCACCGGCCTCGATCCCAACGCGCGCAAAAGCGTGTGGCATATGATTCGCGCGCTGGCGGGTCAGGGCGTGACTATTCTGCTCACCACCCAGTATTTGGAAGAAGCAGACCAACTGGCCGCACGCATTGCGGTGATTGATCACGGCAAGAAGATCGCCGAGGGCACTAGCCGCGAGCTGAAGGCGATGACCGGCTCGGGTTACCTGCATGTCACGCTCGCTGATCCGGCCCGTGTCGACGAAGCCGCGCGCCTGCTCGAACGACAACTCGGCGGCGAAGCCCATTGCAATGTGGAAGGCGCCACGTTGTCGATCAAGACCAACTCACCCGAGCAGGCCAACATGGCGCTGACCGCGTTGACAGCGGTCGGCATTCCCATCGACGGTTTCTCGATGGCCGCGCCCAGCCTCGATGAAGTTTTCTTCGCACTGACCGGGCACGTTGCCGAGAACACAGTGCAACCGGGAGAACACAAATGAACAACGATCTCGCCACCGCCGTCATCCAGATGGAGCGCCCCGCCGAACCGGGCGCACTCTCCAACGCGCTTGTGTTTGGCTGGCGCGCGGTACTCAAATTCAAGCACGTGCCCGAACAGCTGTTCGATCTGGTGATGACGCCGATCATGTTCACGCTGTTGTTCACCTTCGTGTTCGGTGGCGCGTTGGCGGGCTCCACAAAACAGTACGTGCAGGTGTTCCTGCCCGGTATTTTGGTGCAGACGGTGATCTTCAATTCGGTTTATTCGGGGATGGGTCTGAGCACGGATCTGGGCAAAGGCCTGTTCGACCGGTTCCGCTCGCTGCCGATCTGGTCGCTCGCGCCGTTCGCGGGTCTGATGGTCGGCGACGTGCTGCGCCATCTGATCGCGTCGTTGATTATTCTGAGCATCGGTATACTGCTCGGCTATCGGCCGGAGGCTGGCGTTATTGGCGTATTCGCGGCTTTTTCGTTGTTGCTGGTGATCGGCTTCGGCATCGGCTGGGTATTCCTGGTGCTCGGTCTTGTCATGCGCACGCCCAACACGGTGATGACGATGGGATTCACCGGCATCATGCCGCTGGTGTTCGCGTCGAACATCATGGTCGACCCGACCACGATGCCCGGATGGTTGCGGGTTTTCGTGGAGGTCAATCCGGTGTCGTTGATGACCACCGCCATGCGCGGCCTGATGAACGGCGGCGTGACCTGGGAACAGCTCAGCCTAGCTCTGCTCGCACCTCTGCTGTTGACAGTAGTGCTGGCACCGTTGACGTTGTGGCTGTATCGACGAAGGTAGGCAGCGCGTAACAATTGTGGGGCATCCTTGGCGATATCGAGCTGATATCGACGAATTTATTGCATGCCCTAAACGTTTCTGGTATAGATGCCCGCTCAATTTTTCAAACACCGCTGGAGCAGCCTTCGATGCCTGGAAAAACTGCGAAGAAGCCCGTGACAAAAGCGACCAAGCCCGCAAGCAAAGTCGCAGCAAAGGCCAAGCCCGCGAAACCGTCGGTTAAGCAGGCCACGAAGCCGGTAAAAAAAATCATGCCCAAACCCGTGGCGAAAGCCGTAAAATCGGTCGCCAAACCGCCCGTCGCCAAGAAAAGCGTCGCGCCCGTAAAGCTAGCAGCCAAGGCTGCTCCAGCCGCAAAACCACAGGTGAAAAGCGTGAAGTCTTCCGATTCGTCGCAGTTCAGTGCATTCACACCCTATAAAGAGAAGAGCGGCGAGGAGTATATGAATCCCGCTCAGGTCGAACATTTCCGGGAAATTTTGGAATCCTGGAAACAGGAACTCATGGAGAAAGTTGACGAGACCGTGCATCACATGCAGGACGAGGCGTCCAACTTCCCTGATCCTAACGACCGCGCGTCGCAGGAATCTGACTTTACGATGGAGCTGCGCGCGCGTGACCGCGAACGCAAGCTGATCAAGAAGATCGAAGAAGGCATGCAGCGCCTGGACGACAATGAATTTGGCTACTGCGAAAGCTGCGGTGTCGAAATCGGCGTGCGCCGTCTGGAAGCCCGCCCAACTGCAACCTTATGCATCGACTGCAAAGAGCTCGATGAGATCCGCGAGCGGCAAAGTAAAGGTTAATCAGTAGAAAACGGGGCGCGCAAAGCGCCCCGAGTTTTTTGTGGCGGCGAACTTTGATAGCTGAAGCGGGCGGGACGCCCGCGCTCCAATGTGGTTTGCTTGTCTTGCCCCCCTCTGCCCGTTAAATTTGCGCTTCACCCGCAAGGAGAATGTCATGAGCGACTCCAAAATTTACGACGTGCCTGCGTCTTTCGCGGCGCGCGGCTTGATCGACGATGCCACCTATCAAGCGATGTACCAGCAATCGGTGGATGACCCGGAACGTTTCTGGGCAGAACAGGCAAAGAAATTTGTGGACTGGTCGGCACCCTGGACGCGCGTGTCGAACGGGAATTTCCGCGACGCCAACATCCGCTGGTTCGAGAACGCAAAACTCAATGTCAGCGCTAATTGTCTCGACCGGCACCTGGCGACGCGCGGCCAGCAAGTCGCCATCATTTGGGAAGGCGACGACCCGAGCGTTTCTAAAAAAATTACTTACCGCGAGTTACATGCCGCCGTCTGCAAATTCGCCAACGTACTCAAAGCGCGCGGCGTGAAGAAAGGCGATCGCGTCTGCATTTACATGCCGATGATTCCCGAAGCCGCGATGGCGATGCTCGCCTGCACGCGCATCGGCGCGGTGCACTCGGTGGTGTTCGGCGGCTTTTCGCCGGAGTCGCTCAAAGATCGCATTCTGGATTCCGACTGCCGCGTGGTCATCACCGCCGATGAAGGTGTGCGTGGCGGCAAAAAAGTCCCGCTCAAAGCCAACACCGATACCGCGTTGAAAGCCTGCCCCAATGTGCACACGGTGCTGGTGGTGCAACACACGAAGGGCAACATCGCGTGGGATGCAAAACGCGACGCGTGGTACCACGAGGCGGTCGCGCAAGTTCCCGCCGACTGCCCACCGGAAATCATGGATGCCGAAGACCCGCTGTTTATTTTGTATACCTCCGGCTCCACTGGCAAACCGAAGGGCGCCCTGCACACCGGCGGCGGCTATTTGCTATTCGCGGCGATGACGCATAAATACGTGTTCGACTATCACGACGGTGACATTTACTGGTGCACCGCCGACATCGGCTGGATCACCGGCCATTCGTATATCGTGTACGGCCCGCTTGCCAACGGCGCGACCACGTTGATGTTCGAGGGCGTGCCGAATTATCCGAACGCGTCGCGCTTCTGGGATGTCATCGACAAACATCAGGTGAATATTTTCTACACCGCGCCGACCGCGATCCGCGCGTTAATGCGCGAAGGCGAAGCGCCGGTGAAATCCACGTCGCGCAAATCACTGCGCTTGCTTGGCACCGTCGGCGAACCGATCAATCCGGAAGCCTGGGAATGGTATTACCACGTGGTCGGCGACGCGCGCTGCCCAATTGTCGACACCTGGTGGCAAACCGAAACCGGCGGCATCATGATCACGCCGCTGCCCGCCTGCACCAAGTTGAAACCTGGCTCGGCGACGCGCCCATTCTTCGGAGTGGTGCCCGGTATTGTCGATGATAATGGCGAGCTGCTCGACGGTGCGTGCAGCGGTAAACTCGTGATCACGCGCTCGTGGCCCGGCCAGATGCGCAGCGTGTACGGCGATCACAAACGGTTTATCGAAACCTATTTCACGCAATATCCCGGTAACTACTTCACTGGCGACGGCGCACGCCGCGACGCCGACGGTTACTACTGGATCACCGGCCGCGTTGACGACGTGCTCAACGTCTCCGGCCACCGCCTCGGCACCGCCGAAGTTGAAAGTGCCCTAGTGTTACATCACAGCGTCGCCGAAGCCGCCGTGGTCGGCTTCCCGCACGACATCAAAGGCCAAGGCATTTACTGCTACGTGACATTAAAAACCGGCATCGAAGCCACTGACGAATTGCGCAAGCAACTGGTGCAACAGGTACGTAAGGAAATCGGCCCCGTTGCCACGCCTGAC
>JANMQQ010000339.1:0-2702 GCA_031370545.1 Gammaproteobacteria bacterium | reverse complement strand
CTCAAACCCACGAAAGTTCGCACTAGGAAGCTGACTGTACGGTCGGTCTGCGGATGCTCGGTGTGAATTTCGCACAAATTTTCTGTGACATAGTGCATATACGGCCACAGGCCTGTTCGGTACGGTCTCCATCGAACGCTGCGCCCTCGATCTGGACGGCGGACGCGACAATACCGGTCGAAGCGTTAGGATATTTACCAGTGGAGGTCAAAATGATTAGAAATATGGTGTCACTTTAGCCATCTGAAAGATTTCACTGGCGTCTGAGCGCGACTTTGTGTAGTGTTCCCCGCGCATGGGGAACGTTGTCGATCCAATTCTGTTTCGCTACCGCGGTCGTGACCTGACTGCGGTGGATATTGCGGGCATTCGCACGACGATTGCCGCGCACTTTGCGCGCGGGCGCACCGCCATCGGGCTGCGGCTGTGCGAGCAGTGGGATTGGCGGCAAGCCAATGGCCAGTACAAAGCCTTTGCCGCGCGGGATTTGTTGCTGCGCCTCGAGCGCGCGGGCCTGGTTGAGCTGCCCGCGCCGCAGCGGGTCAAGGTGAATCGGCCGCGCCAGAGCTACGCGCAAATTCCCTTCTTCGTCCAGACTCCGCTCGGGGGAGCACTCGCCGATCATCCCGCACCGAGGCTGCAGGAGGCGCACGGTGCGACCGCGCATTACCTCTGGGATTACCTGCTCGCGCACTACCACTATCTGGGGCGTCCGACGCTCGTGGGTGAACATCTGAAGCAACTGGTGTTGCTCGGCGAGCAGGTCGTGGGTTGTCTCGGTTGGGCGAGTGCGGCATGGAAGATAGCCCCGCGCGATGTGCATATTGGCTGGAGCCTCGAGCAGAAGCGCGCGCGGCTGCCGCTGGTGGTCAATAACGTGCGTTTCCTGCTCCTGCCGTGGGTGCGCTTGCCGCACTTGGCCTCGTGCGTGCTCGCCTTGAGTGTGCGCGGATTGTCCGCGCACTGGCAACGTCGTTACGGTCACGCGCTGTATTTGGCGGAGACCTTCGTGGACAGTGCGCGCTTCGCCGGCACCTGCTACCGCGCCGCCAACTGGCAGTGCGTCGGACAGACGCAAGGGCATGCCAAACGCGGCCATGTCTATCGTCGGCATGGGATCGTTAAAAGCATTTATCTGTATCCCTTGACGCGGCACTGGCGGCGAGAGCTGAGCGGTGAGGTCACGCCATGAATCGCGCGCAGGCGCTCGCCATTTTGGCGTTGCCCCGCGAGCAAGCCGTGAACCTGATTATCGCCCTGGGCGAGAAAGCCGAACAGTGGGAGGCCTGGCAGGCCCAGGGCGCGGCGAACACGCCGGTAAGCCCCACCACACCTTCCGGCATGACCCCGGTGTACTTGAAGCCCCGTCCGCGCCGACGGGCGCGAACGCCGGGGCGCAAACCCGGCCACCCCGGGGCGCATCGGCCCGCACCCTCGCACATCGATGCGCACCTCGAACACACCCTCACGAACTGCCCGCACTGTGAGCATCCGCTCGGCGACTCGATCCGCCAGCACACCCGCCACATCGAAGATATCCCGCCCGTCGTGCCCCACGTTAGCGCCCACACCGTCCACGGCTATTGGTGCCGGCAGTGCCAACAGATCGTGCGCGCTACGGTGCGCGTAGCCTTGCCGCGCAGCACACTCGGCTTGCGCTTCGTCGTCTACACCGCGTGGCTGCACTATTTTGTCGGCGTGAGCGTGGGCAACTGCGTGAAAATCGCCAGCGCCTCGTTGGGCTTTACCGTCAGCCCCGGTGGACTGGCACTCGCGTGGAAGCAGTTGGCCGCACACCTGGAGGGCGACTATGACGCGCTGCTGCACACGATCCGCACCCGCGCCGTCCTGCATGCCGATGAGACCGGCTGGCGCATCAACGGAGTGACCTGTTGGTTGTGGGCGTTTGCCTGCGCACAGTCGTGCTACTACCTCATTGATCCGCATCGCGGCGCCGCAGTGGTCAAGCGCGTACTCGGCACGCTCTTCCCGGGCATCCTGATCACCGATTTCTGGGGCGCCTACAACGCGATCGAAACGCTCGCCAAGCAAAAATGCTACTTCCATCTCTTTACCGAATTGATCAAGGTCGACAAGCTCAGCGCGACGCGCTCCTGGCGCCGGTTCCGTAAAAAACTCGCCCGCCTGCTCAAGGATGCCGTGCGCCTGGGCGCGGCACGGCACACGCTCGCGCCACCGCACTATGCGCGGCGCAAAACCAAACTGCATCGACGCCTCAATCAACTCATCGCCGCCCCGTGGCAGGACCCCCACGCCCGGCGTCTGGTCAAACGCTTGCGCCGCCACCGTCACGAAATGCTCACCTTCCTCGACCACGAAGGCGTCAGCCCCTATAACAACCATGCCGAGCAGCAAATGCGAGTCGCCGTACACACGCGCAAAGTGAGCCAACAGAACCGCTCCTTCGAAGGCGCCAAAACGCACGCCATTTTCCTCAGCCTCTTGCGCACGGCCGATCTGCAAAAACTCAATCCGATCGACTACGTGATGCAACTGGCGCAAGCTTCACTCACCGGAAATTCCACCGCCTCAACCCACAACCTAATCAAAAAAGCCGCCTGACTCTTTCAGATGGCTAAAGTGACACGATTTTTTAACTACTTAAGACGCGACCGATCATCCCGCTACGGCTTAAGTAAGTGCCATTCATCTTAAGGCGTATCCGAATGTGGCGGTGTCGG
>JANMQQ010000322.1:0-2748 GCA_031370545.1 Gammaproteobacteria bacterium | reverse complement strand
GCCGACAACACCCTCACCCAAGTCAAGAACCGCATAGCCTACAGCGATGCGAGCATCCTCACGCAGCACCATTACACCTACGACGGCGTCGCCAACCGGGCGACCCACACCGAAAAAGTCAGTACCACCACCACGCCGAACAAGTACGTCTACGACGAACTCAACCGGCTCAAGGAAGTGCGCAACAACAGCAGCAATGCGCTGATCGAAAGTGAAAGCTACGATCCGCTCGACAATCGCAGCACGCGCAGCGACGGTGTCATCACCACCTACGCCGTCGTCGACGCCGCCAACCAGATCACCGAGCAACACAGCGGCAGCCTCGCGGGCCCGCTCACCGGCGCGTTCATTTATGACAACAACGGCAACCTCACCAAGAAGTGCGAAGGCACGGGTGTCACCAAAACGGCGAGTGATTGCGGTGGCAGCGCCATCACGCAACTGACTTACGATGCGCTCGACCAGTTGACCCAAGTGACGAAGACCGGACTGCCCACCGAGAGCTACAAGTACGACGACCAGGGACGCAGAATCCAGAAGACCGTCGGCACCACCGTCAGCAATTACCTCTACAACGGCCCCGATGTTTACGCCGAATACGGTACGAGCTGGGCGAGCGCCAGCGCGACCTACGTGCACGGCCCGAACATGGACGACCCGATTGCGCGTACCGCCGGAACCACGACGCAGTACTTCCATCAGGATGGATTGGGCAGCGTGGTGGCACTCAGCGGTTCCACCGGAACGACCGACGCCACGCGGCGCTACGACAGCTGGGGCAACACCCTGGCAAGCACCGGCACCTTACCGCAGTTCGGCTACACGGGGCGCGAGCCGGATGCCACCGGGCTGACGTACTACCGCGCCCGATATTACGACGCAAGCATCGGAAGGTTCACGCAAAGAGACCCGATGGGGTTGCAGGGCGGCATCAATCAATACGCGTATGTGGGTGGCAACCCCACCAACTTCACCGATCCGTGGGGACTCACGGCGAAGAGTCCGTCGCCTTCAACCACCAGCAGCTACTTCAATACCTTCGTTGATACCGCCGCGACCACGCTGCAGACCGGGCTCAACCTGGTGCCGGGCATGACATCATTTAATAACGCCGTGGCGAATGCCGGTCAGGGTAGTTACGGTCCTGCTGTCGCGTGGGGTGTGGCGGCCATTGTCGAGGTCGGGGCCACGGTGTTGACCGGCCCCGCCACCCTGGGCAGGACGGCGATACAGTCGGGCGCGGAAATGTTTGCGGCGAAGAGCGAAAGCCTGATCTACCGATCAGCCTCCGGCACTCCCAGTAGCATGACGCCGAGGGCAGTGGACGTGAAGGGACTCTCTGCGGCTGATAGCCTGAAGAATGCCCTTCCGGGAAAAAACCAAGTCATTGACACTACCAAGTTTAAGAATTTGTGCGCTGTCTGCGACAATCCGGCGACGGGGCACGTTTCCATCAACCCAAAGGACGCAAGTCAAATGCAGGGTTGGATCAACAGTCGAGGCGGTGCAAATGTACATCCGCTGACGCAGGAGTTGATGGATGCAGTTGTGGGCACCGTGAGGAAATGAGAGGAACCGAGCAATGACTATATTAGTTGAAGCACTGTGGCTTCGTCTTCACGTTCTCCTTGCGGCATTCGCAGAGAGAGCCACCATGGTTGATCCGACATTGATTCACAGTATTGGCAGCAGCTCGAATGACGCGTTTCTGCTGAGAGCTTACGTGGCATTTAGAAGGCATGCTGACGGCGAGGAAGTTGCCATCACCGTCGATGTTCAAACTGACTCTGACCAACTGACCGTTGTGTCAGACGTTAGTACCGACAATGGTCAAGTCATTGCGGTTGGTCCATCCACGACGATTCCGACATTAGGCAATCAATTGAGCACTAAGGGCGAACTTGACGAATGGTTGGACGAGTTCAAGGGCTTTCTTCGGGAGGTCGAACCAACTGTCGCGATGACAACGTCGAAGTTGCTGTAGTGCCTTCGTTCGCGATAACAATCCGGTGTTTGATGTTCTGTATCCCCGTCGTGTGCGTTTGGCTCCCCGGATTTTTTCCCGCCATCTTCATCATAGTGTCATTTTGCAACGATACTTTACCTCGCTGTATCCAGCGAGTAGGGAGAGTTCACATGTGGAATAGGAAATCGGGGCCAGTGCTCGGGATCACATTGGCGGCGTGCGTGCTTGCGTCTTGTTTCCATGATGAAATGTCTTCATCTAACACCGGGAAACCCGCAAGCCCCGAGTCGGCCGCGCCCGAACAAATACCGGCGACGCCCGAACAAGTGCGGCAGCTCACGACGTCCGCCAACGCGCTTGCACCCGGCTTGCTGTCCGGCAGCGTGACGAAATACCTCGCGTCTGACGCGTTGCCGGACGGCGTGGTCGCGCCGTACGACGTTACCCGTTTGCTGGGCATGCTTGCCGTGGGTGCGCGCGGCGACACCTTGGGCGAGTTGCAACTGGCGCTGGCGTTCGACGCTGAGCCCGCGACTTGGCCGAACGTGTTTTACACGTTAAATGCGGCGCTGCAGCCCTCGACACGGGACACGGATAACGGCAATGTCAAGACCGCTGCGGTGTGGTTCGGGCAGGACCAATATGCGTTCGACAAGAACTATCTCGATACGCTTTCTGCGGCATATCGCGTCGAGCGCTCGCTCTGGAATTTTGCGTCGCTCGATCCGCATTTTTCCACGCCCCTGCGATCCTGGGTGGAGACGAATACCGATGCCCAGTTG
>JANMQQ010000269.1:0-3991 GCA_031370545.1 Gammaproteobacteria bacterium | reverse complement strand
TAGCGTTGCGTGAGAGTGGCCAACTGCCGTGCCGCGCTCAAAATGATGGGATCTGACCCGTCGACCAGCAACTGAGCCGCGCTGCGGTCACGTTGCTGCAAGCGGCGCGCGTAATCGGGCGGAATATAAATGCCAACGTCGATGTCGCCATCACGCAGCAGGGCTTCCAGTTCCACGGCAGTTCGCACCTGCGCAATGATGTCGACTACTTGCGTCGCCTGCGCGTCGGCGGTGAGCGTGCGCGACAACTCGGTGTTGGATTCGTCGGCGACTGCCGCGCGCAAATGGCGCACGTCGGTGTTGATCGCATAACCGAACAGCATGATTTGAATCATCGGGATGCCGACGATCATGCCGAACGTCAGCCGGTCGCGACTGAGCTGGCGAATTTCTTTTTGCAGGATGGCGAAGATGCGGCGCAGCGAATTCATGCGGCGTGTTCCCGGGTGCGTAGTTGCGTTGCTGCGACGAACACGTCTTCAAGGCTGGCGCGCACGCTGCGCACCTCGACATCACGATAGGTCGCGCGCAATTGATCCGCAATCAAACCGGTTGCGTCGTCGACCGCGCGATCCACCAGAACGCGTAGGCGTACGCCAAGCTGTGTAATGCTCAAAACGTGCGGCACTTGCAGCAGGATTTCACGCACGGCATGCATGTCTGCATTTTCAACTTCGATCACATGTGCGTCGATGTTGTCTTCCAGTGCTTTGGGCGTGCCGTCAGCAACGATGGCGCCACGATCCAGAATCGCCAGCGCGTGGCAGCGCTCGGCCTCGTCCATGTAATGTGTCGAGACCAGGATCGTGGTGCCTTGATTGGCGAGCTGAAACAGAAATTCCCAGAAATCGCGGCGGCTTTGCGGATCGACGGCGCTGGTGGGCTCATCCAGAAATAATAATTCGGGTTCGTGCAAGGTTGCGGCGGCCAGCGCGAGGCGCTGCTTCTGCCCGCCGCTGAGCGTGCCCGCGCGTTGTTTCACGCGGTCTTTGAGATCAAACAATTCCAATTGTTGTGCGATGCGCTCGTGCCGCCTGGCGCGCGTGATTGAATACACGTCGGCGATGAACTCCAGATTTTCGATGATGCTTAAATCTTCATACAACGAAAAACGCTGCGTCATATAGCCGATTTTTCGTTTCAAGGTTTCCGCTTCGCGTGGAATGTTTAGACCCAGCACTTCGGCCTCGCCGTCGCTGGGCTTGAGCAGCCCGCACAACATGCGGATGGTGGTGGATTTTCCCGAGCCGTTCGGACCCAGAAATCCGTAAATTTGCGCGCGCGGCACGGTGAGATTGACGCGATCCACTGCCACCAGAGCGCCGAAGCGGCGCGTGAGGTTGTGGGTGCGAATCGCGATGTCGTCGCTCATGGTGATGTGGCGCTGTTTGACATTTTGTCGGATATCACGACGTTGACCGGAATACCCCCGGGAAAATCCTGACCGCTGTCGACAAGATCAATTTTTGCGACGAAGCTCAAACGCCCGCGATCATGCTCAGTCAGTGCGAAATAAGGCGTAAATGCCGGATCATTACTCACCATGCGCACCTTGCCGTTGACCGGGGCGGTCACGCCATCGACGAACACCTGCGCGCTGTCACCGGGATGAACCTGCGCGCGCATCGTCTCGGGCACATACACGCGCGCGTACGGGTATGCACCTGCGAGCAACACAGCGACCACGTTGCCGATCGCCGGGCGCTCGCCGAGGTGAAATGGCAACGCGTCCACACGCGCGTCGTTGGGCGCACGCAGCGTGAGCCGCTCAAGATTCAATTCCAACAAATGAACCGTGGCGTCCGCCTGCAACACCGCCTGACGCGCTTGTTCGATTTGTTCTTTGGTGTTGCCTGCTTGCAGCTCGTTGAGAATTGCGCGCGCCGCATCCCGCTCGGCGCGTGCGCTATCGCGCGCCGCGCGCGCTTTGTCCATATCGTCCGGGCTGACGAGTTTTTGTTGTAACAGTTGTTGCGCACGTTCCAGTTCTTGATTACGCACCTCAAGCACGTGATCCGCACCCGTGAGGCGCGCACTGGCTTCCAGAATGCGCTCGGCACGGGTACCGCGCGCAAGCTCGGCGAGACGTGCTGCGGCTTGATTGCGCGCGGCGCGCGCCTGATCGAGTTGTGCTTGCGCGCGCCGCGCATCCAGACGCAACAGTGCCTGATCTTTACTAACGCGATCACCTTCATGCACGGCGATTTCGATGATCGGTTCGGCTGCGTCGGCGACCAACTCGACGCGCTCCCATTCCAGCGTACCGACGATATACGGGTCGGAATTTTTGCCGCATCCGGTCGCCAGACCGGAAAGAAGTAACAGGGCTAGCGGAAATGAACTCTTCATGATCAATCTCGTTTTCGGATATCAATTATTCGATTGTAGAGCGCGCATCGTTTCTGTGAACAAAATGTTCTCTACGCGATACGTGGAATGCCTGCGCTGAATTTATCCTGGCAAAACCGGGTTTGTCGGTGCTACGGGCCGCTCATCGGTACCTGCCTGAAAGAGTAGGTGTTGTGCGTATGCTTCGTCGGCTACCATAACGTTTGAAATTTCCGCCAAAGGTACGTTATGTCTGAGTCCTACATCAAAGTCGCGGCGCTGTGCGACGTGGCGCCTGGCAATATGAAATGTGTGACGGTGCAGCAGCGGCGTGTGTTGCTGGCGAATGTCGGCGGCAAAATTTATGCAGCCGACGAGATGTGCACGCATGAGGAGGCGTCATTGTGCCTGGGTTCGCTCAAGGGCGAATTGCTGAAGTGCCCGTTGCACGGCAGCCGCTTTGATTTGCGCAGCGGCGCGGTGCTCGACGAACCGGCCGACGTGCCGTTGAAAGTCTACCCGGTCAAGGTTGACGGACAAGACATTTATGTAAATCTGGGAGGCCCATCATGAGCAGCACTGATCCGCAGATTTTGATGCGTTCAATTATCCAGCGCATCGCCACCGGCCCGGAACTCAGCAAAGACATCACGCAACAGGAAGCGCAGGGCGGTATGCGCGCGATTCTCGATGGCAGCGCGCATCCGGTGCAGGCGGCGATTTTTCTGATCGCGCTGCGCATGAAGCGCGAAACCGACGACGAAATGCGCGGCGTGCTGGACGCCTTGCTGGCCGTCACGGAAAGTGTAACCGCCGAGGTCGACGAGGTTGTTGACATTGCCGACCCCTACGATGGCTACAACCGCACCTTGCCCGCCGCGCCGTTTTTACCTGCCGTGTTGGCCGCCTGCGGTGTGCCCGCGATCACGCAAGGCGTAGCGAGCATGGGACCGAAGTACGGCTGCACGCACCGACGTGTGTTGAGCGCGGCCGGAGTCAAGGTGGAGTTGACAGTGCAGCAGGCGGCGCAGCGCTTGAGCGACCCGCGCATCGGCTGGTCGTATGTCGATCAAAGCGAGTTTTGCCCGGCGCTGCATGCACTCACCGATTTACGCACGCTGATTGTAAAGCGGCCGGTATTGACAACCTTGGACATTGCGCTGCGTCCGATTCGCGGCCAGCGCAAAACTCATCTGGTCACCGGCTATGTGCATAAACCTTATCCGCGCATTTATGCGTTGCTGGCGCGGCATGCGGGCTTTGATTCCGCGCTGCTGATTCGCGGTGTGGAGGGCGGCATCATTCCGTCATTGCGCCAGATCGGCAAGAGTTACGCGTATCACGACAAAGGTGAAGAGCAGGATTTCGAAATCAATCCCGAGCAGTTAGGCATTGTGCAAACCACGCGCGGCGTACCGCTGCCGTCAGACCTGCCGCAGGCGGCGCGCCCGGGCGATGACATCGCCATCGCGGTGGACATCGACGCCATGGCGCGCGCAGCGGCGCACGCGGGCATTGCCGCGTTGGAAGGCCAGCCGGGGCCGGTGCGTGACAGTTTAATTCTTGCGGGTGCATTGTGCCTGCATCACCTGCGTCGCTACCCGGCCTTGAGTGCGGCTGCGGATGCGGTGCGTGCGGTTCTCGACAATGGCGCCGCGCTGGC
>JANMQQ010000268.1:0-2085 GCA_031370545.1 Gammaproteobacteria bacterium | reverse complement strand
GGCCAGCATTCGATGGCGCACATCGCGACACATTTCGGCGTGCATTATTCAACAGTGAGCCGGGCGGTGAGGCAGCATGAAGATACGGCGGATGAATGATGAACCCGTGCATCCGTAACAATTATCTTGCGTGTTGCTTGTTATGTTTTCCTGAGTGTGTACGATACACACTATGAGCAGTGCGGACGTGATTAGGCAGTTGAAAAAGGATGGATGGGTGCTGCACCACATAAAAGGCAGTCACCATCAATTCAAACATCCGACCAAGGCTGGCAAAGTCACCGTTCCGCATCCGAAGCGCGATTTACCCTTACCGACGCTACGCAGTATCTATCGGCAGGCGGGATGGGAATGGAGGTGATGTGATGCGATTTCCGATTGTGATTCACAAAGAGCGAAAGAGTGACTACGGAGTAATTGTGCCCGACTTGCCGGGATGCTTTTCAGCGGGGACCACGTTGGACGAAGCCATCGAAAACGCACATGAAGCGATTGAGTGTCATCTGGAAGGATTGCTGCTCGATGGTGAGTCGATCCCGAAGCGCCAGTCGCTGGAATTGCTGCAAAAGAATGCAGATTATGTGGGTGGAACCTGGGTGGTGGTCGAGGTTGACATTTCGAAACTTTCGGGCAAAGTCACGCGCGTGAATATTACCTTGTCCGAACGCGTGCTCGCAGTGATCGACGAGGCTGCACGCCGGGAAGGGGGCAGCCGCTCGGGATTATTGGCACGCGCGGCGCTGGAATATGTTGAAAAGCATAAAGCGGCGTAGGGCACACACAAAAGACCATGTGCTGAGTTGGGGTGCGTGGTGGCATGCTGCCAGGTGCACGAGCTCGATATTTATTGCAGGCTCATTCGTGAATGGCTCCAAAAAAAGTGCGCTGCGGCATGCGAAAACGCTTATCGTTTTAGCCGTGATTTCTGTGCCGGTGGCTGGTTTTGCAAGTGAACCCGCGCCGTTAGGACTTCCAGCGATACCGGTTCTTTCAACCCATCCACAAACCCCTGAAAAGATTGCGCTTGGCAAGCGATTGTTTTCAGATACGCGCTTTTCCGCCGATGGTTCGATCAGTTGCGCAAGCTGCCATGATCCCAAGAAATCGTTCGCCGACAGGTTGCCGGTAGCCGAAGGTATTCGCAAACAGAAAGGCACGCGCAACGCGCCCACACTCATCAACGCAGTATTTTTAACTTCACAATTCTGGGACGGTCGACGTGCCTCGCTGGAAGAACAAGCCAACGACCCGTTTGTCAACGCGCGTGAACATGGGTTGCCGGATCATGCCGCTGTGTTGGCGGTGGTTCGCCGCGACGAGAAGTATCGAGAGGCGTTCAAGCGCGCATTCGGAGTCAATGCAGATCAAATCGAGATGAGTCATGTGACTCAGGCGATTGCTGCGTTCGAGCGAACGTTGGTCGCCGGTAACTCGGCGTTCGACCGCTTTGAATTCGGCGGTAATCGCAACGCGCTGACGCCCAGTGCGCAGCGCGGACTGGATTTATTTCGCGGTCGTGCGGGTTGTGTTGCGTGTCACGTGATTGGCAAAGACTCGGCGCTCTTCACTGACAATGAGTTTCATAGTTCGGGTGTCGGTTTTGATCGCATTCAGCCGCGCTTGGCGGAACTTACGGCGCGTGTGATGAGAGACAGGGGCGAGAATGTCACTACTGTTTCCGGTGCGGCGAGCGTGCAGAAATTGGATCAACTCGTGTTTACAGATTTGGATGTAGCAGAGCTCGGCCGCTTTGTCGTGACCGGAAAGCCAAGTGATATTGGCAAGTTCAAAACGCCGAGTCTGCGCAACGTCGCGCTCACCGCACCTTACATGCACAACGGTCTGATTGCGTCGTTGAAGGACGTGATCGAAATAGAACTCTATGTGCGCGGTGGCGAATTTAATCGGCCCGTCATTATTACTCCGGCAGAAAAGAATGATCTCGTTGAATTTCTGCAAGCATTAACCAGCACGAATCTGCCGACTGAGTAACGGATTGCGAGGACCAGAGACCGCTCACGTCATTCCCTTTATTAGGCGACTTTAGTTGTTAGGATTTTCCTCAGACGCGAAACGCCTTGCGGG
>JANMQQ010000157.1:0-8033 GCA_031370545.1 Gammaproteobacteria bacterium | reverse complement strand
GTTGGAAAACATGACAAAATACGCCGAGAAAAATGCCGTGAAGGATTTTAACGTCAACAAGCTGGAAGCCATAAAAAGTATTGTGTTCTGCAACGGCCCCTTGTCCATAAAAATCAGCAACGCTGATCCGGCGATGCTGGCAGTCTGTCCGTTGCACGTGACCCTCACGCAAAAGGCCGGGCGCGTCACAGTTCTGTTTGTGCGCCCGGGTGTCACCGCCCACGGCAGCAAAGCTGAGGCACCGGCAAAAGAACTTGAAGAGAAAGTCATCAAAACCATCGAAAGCGGCTTGGGCGAAAAGCAGTAACCATCGCGCACAAGTGAATCTGGCTAGCGTGAGGAAGGAGATTATTGTATGAGTCATCACCTGGAAAAAAATGCCCTGGACTGCATCGACGCGTGCAACGCGTGCATCACCGCATGCGGCAATTGCTTTGCCCACATGGTCGGCAAAGAGAGCAAAAATGCCTGCCCGGCGTGCTGCATTGAGTGTGCAGCTATTTGCCGGTTAACTGTGGATGCGATTGCGCGCAATAGTCCGTTTGCGCAGCAGGTTGGCAAGCTGTGCGCGGAGATCTGCGACTGGTGTGCGAAACAATGCGAAGCGCACGACATGGACCACTGTCAGCGTTGCGCGGAAGCGTGTCGGCGTTGCGCCGCCGCGTGCCGCAAGATGGCGGGCTAATCGAAAAACTTTTTTATTGCAGGATGCAAATATGATGCGAACTCGCCCAGTGATGGATCAACGGCTCATCGGTGTTGCGGTTGGGTTGAGTTTTTTGCTGGGCTGCCAAAGCCCAGTGAAGCCGCCGCCGCTTGCGAGCGCAAGCACAATGGCTGTGGATAGCGAGCTCGATCTTGACAAGGACATGGGCGAGCGTGCGGAGCCGGACGAAGCGGACACCGACCGGCGCATGGCTGAAGTCATCACCGGCTATATTGATCGCCGTTACAGCGAAGGTCGGCGACCGGCCTTACGGGACGCCCACGCGAAAGCGGACGGGTGCGTACGTGCGAGTTTTAATGTCGAGACCGGTCTGCCTGAGGCGCTGCGGCAGGGCGTGTTGGTTCCCGGCAAGAGCTACAAGGCGTGGATCCGTTTCTCCAACGGCGCGTCGGAAATCAATCCCGACAAGACCAAAGACGCGCGCGGCATGGCGATCAAGCTGACCGGTGTTGAGGGCGAGAAACTCCTTCCCGATGAGAAGGACGCCACAACGCAGGACTTCATCATGATCAATCATCCGTTTTTCTTTGTGGACAGCCCCGCGCAATACCTCGCCATGCTGCAGGCATTTCACGAAAAAAGATTCTCGGGTAAAACCAATCTGCTCAACACGCTGGCCGCCGCATCGCATTTGAGCCTGCACGAGAACCGTCTGGCGGCGCAAATTAGCGGAACGCGCATCGCGAATCCGCTGTACGAGCAGTACTGGTCAATGACGCCTTACCGTTTGGGCGCAGGGCTTGACAGAAAAGCGGTCAAGTTTTTTGCCAAACCTTGCGGCAACGATAAACCGCAAGCGCCGGGATTTTTTTCGCAACCAGAAGCGGATTATCTGCAAACCGCCATGGTCAACACGCTGAATTCAGAGGCGGCCTGTTTTGACTTTTACCTGCAAACCTTCAAGGATTTCACCAGCACGCCCATTGGGCAATCCACGGTGGAATGGAAAGAAGACGCCGCTCCACCGGTGCGTGTTGCCAGAATTACTATTCCGGCGCAGCAGTTCAATTCACCAGCGCAAATGGATTTCTGCGAAAATCTTTCCTTCACGCCCTGGCACGCACTTCCCGAACACAAACCCTTGGGCGCAGTGAATCGTGCGCGGCGGGTGGTCTATACCTCCGTAAGCAAACTCAGGCACGGGTTGAATAATGCCTCGCGTTCAGAGCCTACTGGGGATGAGCATTTTTGACATGGCATACTTACCTGTGCGCCAGTCGCTTACCTTTACATATTGATCCAGCCCGATGAAGTTTAAAGTCAACATGTGACTTTAAACGTGTTTATAGAGCGTAAACGAAGCATCCCTTCCCCCTGCAAGGGGGAAGGTTAGGATGGGGGTGATCGAAAATATAGTGTGCTTGCACACCCCCATCCCGGCAACTGCTCCTGCGTTGCTCTACCTTCCGCCATCCATGGCGGTCGCCAACCTTCCCCCTTGCAGGGGGAAGGAGCTCTGATGATCGTGCCGCTTAATATTAATAAAGTTCGATCAAATACAAATCGCAGCTGCAACTTCAAATTTCATCAGACCGTATCAATAAGGAGATCAAGCTATGAACAAAACCAATAGCACCGTTCTTGGCGTCGGGTTTGTCATTGCCGTGATCCTGCTTGTGGTCTTCGGCGGCGGGACTGTCATTGCAATGATGAGCGGTGTTCTTGGGAATGGAGCAATCGGTGGAATAAGTTTGATCTGGATTCCGGTGTTGCTGATCCTCACCCTCGGTATTGTGGTTGCTTGGTCCATCCTCAATCACAAAAGTAAGCAGTTTAATAAAGAGGAATGACAAAGGCGGGATCTGCGATGCCCGGCATCGCCGTCACGCACGAAGTTCCGTTCGCCAGGCAACATAGTAAATTTTAAATAAGTCACGACTGGCACATTCTCCCCCATCCAGGAAGGTAGCGGACTTCATCAAGTGGCCTATATTCGCTAACGAACGGAATAGTCCGGCCGTTCAGCATAAAAGTCATAATCTGCCCCCTGACTGGCATCGCTCTAATACAGGAAAATTAATCGCATGAACGCAACAACTAAAACAGCTTTCGTCATCGCGGCGTCGGCCTGGGTGCCCTGCTCGTTTGGTTTCTCTTCGGACAAAAGCAATGACTAACCTAAAAAAAAGTGGGCCGAAACATCCTAAGAAAAAAAGCGCCGCTAATCATAATCAATTACAGAAGTGCCCTACCGGCATCAAAGGATTTGACGAAATTACTGAAGGCGGGCTGCCGAGAAATAGAACCACTTTAATTTCTGGAAGTGCCGGCTCTGGAAAAACCCTTTTGGGGATTGATTTTCTAATCCATGGTGTGAGCGATTACAACGAGCCGGGCGTCTTCATGTCATTTGAAGAGACAGAAGATGAACTTTATAAAGACGTGGCTTCTCTCAACCTGGATTTACAAACGTTTGTTTCGCAAAAAAAGATTGTGCTCGAACATGTTGTTTTGGAGCGCAGAGATATTCAAGAGACCGATTTTAATCTTGAAGGATTACTCATTCGTTTAGAACATGCCATTGATTCCGTTGGTGCCAAACGGGTTGTTTTAGATTCTATTGAATCTCTTTTCGCAGGCATCACAAATGCCGGCATTCTCCGCTTAGAGATAAAAAGACTGTTCCGATGGCTTAAGGAAAAACAAGTGACCTCAATCGTTACCGGTGAGCCGGGACAGGGCGCTTATACTCGTCATGGCCTGGAGGAGTACATTTCCGATTGCATGATTCTCCTGGATAACAGAGTGAATGAGCAAATCTCCATCCGTAGAATTCGTGTCATTAAATATCGCGGTTCAAGTCATGGAACCAACGAATATCCCTTCGTAATCGATACAGACGGACTTTCAGTCATCCCCATTACTTCCGCAGGACTCAATCAACCCGGCACAGGCATGAAAGTTTCGACAGGTATCCCATCGTTGGATAAATTGTTCAAAGATGGAAAAGGCTATACCCGAGGCAGCACGTTGCTCGCTTCAGGTACCGCCGGTACGGGGAAAACCAGCCTCGCGGCCGCATTCGCATTAGGAAGTTGTAAACGTGGAGAACGGTGCCTGTTCTTGTCTTATGAAGAATCTGCAGGGCAGCTCATTCAAAATATGAGTTCGATAGATATTCATTTTGAGCCATGGATAAAAAAAGGACTCTTAAAGATTGTGTCTACTCGACCTTCTTTTTTTGGTTTAGAGATGCATTTACTCGATTTGTACAAGCTCATTGAAGAGTTCAACCCGCAGGCGGTTGTCATTGATCCCCTGACCAGCCTCATTGGAGAGGGGGATGAACGTGAAATTCGATCAATGATTACTCGCATGATTGATCTTTTGAAATCCAGGGGCATCACCGGATTTTTTACCAGTCTTGTTTCTTCAGCCGCACAAAATGACACGAGCGGCGAAATCGGCGTTTCGTCTTTAATTGACACTTGGGTCGTCGTTAGAGAATTGGAAGAAGATGAGGGTAGAAGACGTATTCGTGGACTTTTCATTGTTAAGTCTCGTGGCACGAGCCACTCCAGTGACGTCTTCAAATTGGTTTTGAGCGATGATGGCATTAAGTTAGTGCCCATGGACAATGCCGGCTCCACTCAGAAAAATCAGGCGGATGAGAAAAGCAGCTCTCGAAATAAAAAGCAGATTTAGGCGGTGAAGGCATTACCGCCTAACTTCATTGTCGGCATTGGCGGCTCCGCTGGAGGTCTTAACGCCTATAAGGCGCTGTTGGACGCATTGCCGTCTAATACAGGCATGGCCTTTGTCATTGTTTCTCATATACTCCCCACCGCCCATAGTCAGTTAGCTCAAATTTTGTCGCGTCACACAAAAATGCCCGTCATGGTGGCTTCCACGGCGATGCCGATCCGGGCGAATCACGTCTACGTATGTCCTCCCAACGCGGATCTTCTCATTGAGAACCATGCCTTCAATGTCGTCTCCCCGCGCATCAAGAGGAACGCGCAGGTCGATGTTTTTTTGACTTCTTTAGCAGAGGCTATGGGCGCACGGGCGATCTGCATCATCCTCTCTGGGTATTTTGCCGACGGTACTGAGGGATGCCTGCACATCAAGGCAAAGGGTGGAACAACCTTTGCTCAGGACACGTCTGCCGAAGTCGACGGCATGCCGCGCAGTGCTCAGGCTTCCGGCTGTGTTGATTTCATTCTGCCACCCGGAAAAATTGCAGATGAACTACGAAGATTGGCAAGTGAAATCTAACGTTACCCCGACTACTTTATTCATTTGCCTGGGAGCGCGAGCGTCCCGCTCGCTGTTTTGCGGGCAAGATGCCCGCGCTCCCGGGGCTTGGCGCATGCTGGTTCTTCAATAAGTCTACCTTCGCTATATTCGTTACCGAACAGAACAACCTCACCTCCACGCGTAAACTTAATCAGGTGAATCCTGGATTTTGAGATTTCCTGACGAATTTATGTTTACGGCCCAGCGTCACCAGCAAAATTTTCCAGGCTGGCCTCACTCCCTCCGCAGACGTCAATCGGACCAATACACAAAGGAGATTAATCATAATGAATGAATCAAACAAAACCGCCCTCGGCATCGTGTTTGCCATTGTCGTCGTACTGCTGGTGCTGTTCGGTGGCGGCACCATGACAGGGGCCACGATGAGCGGCGGGATGATGGGCAACGGAGTGATCGGCGGAATGAATTGGATATGGATTCCTGGGTTACTGATGCTCAGTCTAGGGGTTCTGCTTGCCTGGGCCATCTTCGGTCAAAAAAAGTAACCGGTTTAAACAAATGAATAACCGACCGATAGGAATGCCTGATTTGCGCGGTCCGGCAGTAAAAATTCTGTTTTATCAACCTCAACGTGGAGACTTTAAAATGAAAAAATCACTTCTCATCGCTGCGCTTGTCACTCTGCCTTTATCCATGCCGTTTGCTTCGGCGGACGATACGCATCACCCCGACAAGGATAAGAAACCGGCGACCGCCATGGATGGCGGAAGTGCCGGGAATGCAGGGAGCAGTTCCCGGCCAGCTACCATGACCGACAAGGATAAACAAATGCAGATGACCAAGATGCAAGCGAACATGCTGAAGATGCACGAGCAGATGCACAAGATCATGGATGCGAAAACTCCACAGGAGCGCGACCAGCTCATGCAAGAGCACGCCAAGATGATGGAGGAGGGCATGCAGATGATGAAGAACATGAAGGGTGGCCATGAAATGATGGGCAGTGATGGCATGGGCGGCAAGATGGATGGCGGTGGCATGGGCATGGGGGGCTGTGGTGGCGCGGGTGGAAATAGTGGCAGCGGAGCGGGTAGCGGTATGAACAGCAAATAAAGAATACACATGGCACAAAGTGACGAGCTGTGCCATGCCCCCGGTATTACAAAGCTTAAATCCTGCGCATAACGCACGTTTGGAGACCGCCATGGACGTAATGATCGTTGCGACCAAAGCCTGCACCCATCGTAAAAATCTGGAGAAAGAACTCGATCATTTGCGCATCATGTATCGCACGTATTTCGTGGAAGATCGCGCCGACCTTGTCGAAAAATTCGAAATCCGGCATTCGCCGAATCTGGTGGTAGATGATGAGGTCGTATTCAGAAAACAACCGACGGAAGTGGAACTGCATGCCTATTTCGACTCCAAGAGATAAATCTAGACAGGAAGGTAGGTTAACTGCTCCTGGTTGATTTCCCCCGGCCAAGCCGCTTGCTTGGTACGCCAGTAAATTGAATCAGGGCGAACAGATATGTCAAACGCGACCACCCGCCCGGAAGCTCCATTGTCCGAGCGCCACACCACCGAGACGCTGTCCCCCTGGTGGAGGCGCATCAGCCTGCTCACCATGGCACTCGGCTTCGCGGTGCTCGTGCTACTCACGGTCAAGGTCTATCACGAAGCGCCGCCCATCCCGAACCAGGTGACAGGTCCTGACGGATCGGAACTGTTTACCGGCGACGATGTTCGCGCTGGCCAGCAGGTATTTCTCAAATACGGGCTGATGGACAACGGCACAATCTGGGGCCACGGCGCGATGCTCGGCCCTGATTTTTCCGCCGAATATTTGCACACGCTGGCGTTGCACGGCGCGACGAGCCTTGCCCAACAACGCGACGGCCAGTCGACCGATAAATTGACACCCGCGCAGCGCGCCATCGTCGAGGCGGAAGTACGCACTGAGCTAAAACAAAATCGCTACGATCCTAAAAGCGAGGTGCTGACCGTCAGCCCCGCTTTCGGGGAATGGTTCCGAAATCAGCCGGAGGTGTGGAAGGAATACTTTTCCACTCCGAAGAAAAACGGCGGTCTTAGCGCCGCAACTATTAGCGATCCTGTTGAATTGAAACAGCTCAGCGCATTCGTTGCGTGGACGGCCTGGGCGTCGGTCGCCAACCGGCCGGGCACCACGCATTCGTACACCAATAACTTCCCCTATGATCCCGTAGCAGGCAACACGCCGACTGCGGACGCGGTGCTGTGGAGTGCGTTAAGTCTGGTCTTTTTACTCTCCGGGACCGCGCTGGTGCTGCTCGCGTTCGGCAAGTTCGACTATCTCGGCTGGAAGGCCAAACCGGGGTATCTGCACCCCAAGCTGCTGGACGCGCGTGTCACTCCAGCGCAGCGCGCGACCTTGAAATATTTCGCCGTTGTCGCGCTGCTGTTGCTGGCGCAAACCCTGGTCGGCGGCGCTGTCGCACACTACCGCGCCGACCCCGGTTCGTTTTATGGATTCGATCTCGCCATCTGGTTGCCGAGCAATCTCTTGCGTACCTGGCATCTGCAACTCGCAATCTTCTGGATCGCGACCGCCTATGTCGCGGGTGCACTGTTCCTCGCGGCGGCTCTCGGCGGCGGCGACCCCGCTGGGCAGAAAAAAGGCATAAATACCCTGTTTTGGGCGTTAATCGTCGTTGTCGTCGGCAGCCTGCTGGGTGAATGGGCGGGCATGCGGCAACGGCTGCCGCAACTATGGTTTTGGTTCGGTGATCAAGGATGGGAATATCTCGAACTCGGGCGCGCCTGGCAAATGTTGCTCGCGGTGGCGTTGTTGTTCTGGTTCGGTCTGCTGCTGCGCGCCGTGCTTCCGGCTTTGCGCGATCCCGAGCGCCGCGAGATCGCCGGTTTGTTTCTGTTCGCCGCGCTCGCGATTCCGGTTTTTTATCTGCCAGCGATGTTCTTCGACGGCACCACCCATTTCTCCATAGTCGACGCCTGGCGCTTCTGGATCATCCACCTGTGGGTCGAAGGTTTTTTTGAGTTCTTCGTAACGGTCATGGTGGCGATCATCTTCCTCCAGTTCGGTGTCGTGTCGCGCCTGACGGCA
>JANMQQ010000156.1:0-22392 GCA_031370545.1 Gammaproteobacteria bacterium | reverse complement strand
CCGCACCGGCTTTCGATACTTCAACTGCGTTGTTGACCTTTTGGCGACGACCCCAAAAATACAGATAAACGCCCGCACCGATACTCATCAGCAGCAGTTCAAGTAACACCAACAGCGTTGCGGCGTGCACACGTATCATGCGGATTTTTTCCCGGCGTTTTGCGCCCGTAGTTGTTTTTTAACGAGGATGACTAGGACCACGATCATCCCGATAAAGATATTAAACAGCGTGAACATGCCGAGTAACATCCCGGCGTTCAGCGCGTCGTCCGCTTCCGTTTCGGGCGCGGGAACAGCGGGCGTATGCGGGGTTTCATGTTCCGGTGTGATGGCGGCAACCGGTGGGGGAAGCGCAATCGGTTGCGTTGGCGCTGGCATGGGCTGCGCGGTGGGTGGTGGCGCGTACACATCGAATGGGTACGACACGGTGCGGTCGAAGGTCACACTCGTGGCTTGCAAACGCAGCTCGTGCGGCCCGCTCTGCCCTAACACCAACTCCCCGGTATAGGTGCCGTCATTTGCTGTGGTGTCGTTGGCCTTGCCATCGTCGTGAAAGTCGACGCGCAGGATGTTCCCGTCGGGTTGGGAGATTTCCGCGCGTATGGTTGTGGTGTCCAGCACGGTGCGTTCAGAAATCACCGTGTCGTTTTGCGCAAGCCAGGCGTGCATGATGTAGTTTTTATTGGCGGTTTTTTCACGGTGATCCATGTCGCTGGCAAGTTTTAACTGGGTGACGATGTAGGCTTTGTTGGTTCCGTGACTGGAAAGGATTTTCCACTTACCGGTTTTAGGTTGAGGCAAGGTAATCATGTCGAAGCGCGGTGTGGTGAGCCAGCGGGTGTTTCGATCCTTGCTGTGTTCCGACACGCGCCTCCCGTCGGGCGCCTGTAACTCGATGTGTACTTGGGCGTCTTCCTTTGCGGCCACAATCGTGACCTCATCGACTGCTGCATCAACTAGAAATTCGCCGTTCTCAATCGGCAACATGTCGGGTTTTTTCGAACGTTCGAACATTTCGCTGAAGACCGTGTGCAATTCCGCATCGGTCAACGCAAGCCGGGCCAGGCCCGCCGTGTCGCGCGCGATCATGCGCAGCAACTCCGCATCAGACGAGTTTGTGAAAGCGATGGTGTGAACTTGAATGCCGTCTTTTTTTAACGCCGGGAGAAGTTCGTCGCGCAGCGATGCGGTGAGCGCGGCGTCGCGCTGAGTGTCGCCGCTATCCATTTTTCCATCCGACATCAGCACAATGTAGCGCGGCTTGTCGCTGCCCGGACGCTTGGCCAACAGCTCATGCGCGCGTGTCAGCGCGGCATGCAGATTGGTATACATACCATTGCTGGTGATGTGGTCCGCTGCGCGTAGCAGCTTGGTGCGGGCGGCGTCCGACGTTAATGGCGTGAGATCAAGCAAGGTTTTCGCGTCAGTGCTGAAGCTGATCAAAGCGGATGAATCCTCCGCGCCTAGCAAGGAAAAAAACAGCTTCGCCGCAGGGATACGCAGCGTTTGCGGGTCGCTCTTTTTCATGCTGCCGGAACTGTCGACAACCACCACCACGTCAATATCCGCGGTTCCGGCGAGCACGCACGGCGTTAGCGTGCTAGCGATTAACAACGCTAACGCCATGTGAACGAAACGATATCGTGCCTGCGGAATTTTCATTCCAAGGCGCTCCAAAAGTTGAAATGTTGATTCAGCTAGTTAATACGACCGTTTTGCAGAATTCTTTATATTATAGAGTGATAATGCGCACCCCGAAAAAGTCACGCGCGGAGTCGCCTTCGGCGCCACCCCTCCTCGAAAATGAGGAGGGGAGAAAACCACCCGCGTCCTCGCCACGCGGCGCCTATTCAGCCTTAACTTACTGACATTGCCCCTGCCCCCCTTTTTCAAAGGGGGGAATTCTCACTCCCTGAGAATCAATAGAAACTCAGCGCTTCTGCCTCGATCCGTCGATAAGCTTCAACCAGTCGTGCCGCCCAGGCGGCGGCACCCGCTGTGGTCCCAATTCCATCCTGGCGGATCTCGATCATGACATTTAGCAGGCCGCGACTCTCGCCGTGCACCGGGATCGTGTAGTCGAAATGATTGTCGATGGGGTAGGGCTGGTTGTCGCCGACGAGGATATTCACATCGTGCGCAAGCGCCTGGAGCATGGGCGCGGCGAGTCGGTGGTCAGCCCCGCTGGAAACGCCGATGTGCCAAGGCCGCAGTTTATTGTCAAGCACTGGCGTGAAGCTGTGGATACTGAGCAACAGGGTGGGCCGCTGCGAACGATCATTGAGCAGCGTGTCGATGGCGTTGTGGTAAGGCTGGAACAGTGTGCTGATGCGCACAGCGCGGTCGTCGGAACTCAGGTGGCGATTGCCCGGAACCGGTACTCCGGCACTGTGTTCCGCAATTAATCCGGTGCTGCGCAGTGGCCGGTTGCAGTCGACGACCAGACGCGAATAGCCGCTGAGCACCAAAGGCGCGTCGAGCTGCGCTGAGACCCGCCGTGCAACTTCAGCCGCACCGGGGTCCCAGCCAATATGATCCGCCAACTGCGCCGGTTCGAGGCCCAGCGTGCCCAGGCGGCGCGGGACGCGGTTGGACGCATGATCGCAAACCAGGACGGCGTGGCTGCTGCCGTGAGCATTCACGACTTCGAACGCAGGCGGTTCATCGGGCTCAAGCAGCAAGAATGTGGTTGCGGCGTTGCCGGAATTTGTCATCACCCAGCTCTGCGAGCGAGCACCGCTTGCGCTATGGTATCTAATTGCATCATCCTGGCCCCTTTACTTCGTCGGTCCACACTTTGAAGTCCTTGAGCGTGTTCAGGCCGAACGCGTTGCTGATCGGAACATCGGCGGCATCCCGACCCTGGCCGATCAACACGCGTCCAATACGCGGGATGTTGTTGCGCGGGTCAAAGGTGTGCCAGCGCCCGCCCAGGTAAGCCTCGAACCAGGCGGAGAAGTCCATCGGGGCCGGGGTGAACGGAATGCCGATGTCACCCAAATACCCGGTGCAATAGCGTGCGGGAATATTCATGCAGCGACAGAAGGCGACGGCGAGGTGGGTGAAGTCGCGGCATACGCCGGTGCGCTCATTGTAGGCTTCCAGCGCAGTTTTGGTTGCGCGCGCATGCTCGTAACCAAAGGTCAAATGCTCATGTACGAAATCACAGATCGCCTGGACCCGTGGCCAGCCAAGCGGTGTTTTTTGGAAAAGATTCCAGGCG
This sequence comes from Gammaproteobacteria bacterium, assembly GCA_031370545.1. Taxonomy (GTDB): domain Bacteria; phylum Pseudomonadota; class Gammaproteobacteria; order SG8-11; family SG8-11; genus UBA6921. The sequence continues at coordinate 19,169 of JANMQQ010000156.1, read as the reverse complement.
ATCTCGGACAGGCGATCCGTTTCGCAGTAGCGGCTGCCGAGCAGAAACACCAGCGTCTCGGCCGGTAAATCTTCCACCGCGTGCTGTTGAGCAAACGGTTCAAGCGTGTCCGGCAGCCCGCTATCGCTGATCAGTGCGTCCGTGGAAATTTGCAAAATGCCCGGCGGCGCGACGATGCGGCTGCACCAGTTTCCGAAGCCGTCGCGGTAAGCGCTGATCTCAACCGGTGGCTGGGTAATGATGTGATCGGTTGTAACTACATCCGCTGCGCGTGTGAAATGGGTATTGAGCATCAGGATCATGGGTGTCGGTTGCAGACACTCGTAAGTTAAATTGAATCCGACCCGAATCTGCATAGTGTTCCCTCAGCGACGCCGGTGAAAAGACAGACAGGACTGAAACAAAAACTACCGCTGCATAATCCGATCCAGACTGAAGCGTGCGGTCCCAAATATTCAATACTTGGCGCCTATGAGCGGCGCGGTTTTACGTTGCCGCTGGTGCGGCGACCTGAACCCAGGTGACAAAAAGGCTCTCACCGATGACGTCAGCGATCTGCTCGACTCGGCGGCGTCGACTCCGCCCGTGAGCGCTGCTGGTGCAGTCGGCGCCAGCCTGCGCCAGTTTGGACAGTGACCGTTCGTTGCGAGCTTGCCTTGGCCACCGATGTTGCGTGTGGGAAAAACCGCCTGGAAATAGCATGTTTTAGCGCGCTTGCGGTGGCACTCGCGCGAACTGCGGCGTGGGCCCATGTCTTGCTAGGGCCTTGGGTAAGACGCGTAACGCGCGTCGAAAATCGCCCCAAGCAAAATCAAACTGCGCGGCCGGCTATGCGCCGCAAGGAGTCAACGTGGCTTCAATCTATTTCATCGGTGGCGAGAAGGGCGGGGTGGGCAAGTCGGTGGTGTCGCGTGTGCTGGCGCAATATCACATCGACCACGAAAAACCATTTATCGGTTTTGATACCGACCGCTCGCACAGTTCGTTCATGCGTTTTTACGGCGGCTACGCGCATCCGACCATCGTCGACAGTTACGAAAGTCTGGATGCGATTGCCAATGCGGTGGAACAAAATCCAAACCAGAACGTGATCGTCGACCTGGCGGCGCAGACCTTCGCGCCAGTGGCGCGCTGGATCACTGATTCCGGTTTCTTCGAAGCGTTCAGTGACATGAACATTACTGTCAACTTCTGGCACGTGATGGACGACGGCAAGGATTCTGCTGATCTGCTCGGTCGTCTGTTCGACACTTACGGAACCGCACCGCAATATACGGTGGTGCTGAATTACGGGCGCGGGGCTGATTTTTCCACGTTCAAGCGCTCACTGGAATACCAGCGCGCCAAAGATTACGGTGCCGCGATCATCGAGCTGCCTCGCCCACACGATGGCAGCATGCGTAAGATCGACATGCAGAACACCAGTTTCTGGGCAGCGGTCAACAGCCGCACGGCGGGTGCGGATGGGCTCGGCTTGCTGGAACGTCAGCGCGTAAAGACCTGGCTGCGTAACGCCTACGCGGCTTTGTTGCCGGTGTGAGTCGATTAAGTGGCCTGCGTTTAGTTATCATGGCCAGGCAAGTGCTCGATCACCGCTGTGAGGATGTACGACGATGGCAAACAAATTTGTAAATACGATCTTCACCGACCAGGCCAACGAAGGCAGCCTGCCGGTGGTCGATGGCACGCTCGGGCCCGCCGCGGTGGATATCCAAACGCTGTTCGCGCGCCACGGCATCCTCGCCTACGATCCCGGTTTTCGCTCGACCGCGTCGTGCAAAAGTTCGATCACGTTTGTGGATGGCGATAACGGTGTATTGCTGTATCGCGGCTATCCGATTGAGGAACTCGCCGAGCATTCATCATTTGTCGAGGTTGCGTACCTTTTAATGTATGGAGAACTGCCGGTTGATACTCAACTGCGTGGTTTCCAGGACAACTTGCTGCGCTACAACCTGCTGCACGATCAGGTGATGTCGTTTTATCGCGGGTTTCGTCGCGATGCGCACCCGATGGCGGTCATGGTCGGCGTGGTCGGCGCGTTGTCGGCGTTTTATCACGACGTGATGGACACGCATAAACCCGGTGACCGCGAGCGCGCGGCGTTCCGCTTGATTGCCAAGATGCCGATGCTGGCGGCCGCGAGTTACACCTACTCGATTGGTCGGCCGCAACGTTACCCCAACAACCAGCTCGATTATTCTTCAAATTTTTTGCAAATGATGTTCGGCCGACCCAACCAGGAGTATCACGTTGACCCGGTGCTCGCGCGCGCGTTCGACGTGATTCTGATTTTGCACGCCGATCACGAGCAGAATGCATCGACTTCGACGGTGCGTCTGGCGGCGTCCTCGGGGGCCAATCCATTTGCGTGCGTGGCTGCGGGCATCGCCAGTTTGTGGGGTCCGGCACACGGCGGAGCCAATGAAGCGGTGCTCAAAATGTTGCACGAAATCGGCTCAGTCGAAAATATTCCCAAGGCCATCGCGCGCGCCAAGGACAAAGGCGATACCTTCCGCCTGATGGGTTTCGGTCACCGCATCTACAAAAATTTTGACCCGCGCTCACGCGTGATTCAAACCCAGGCCAAAAATGTTTTGAGCCACCTGGGTATCGACGATCCGCTGTTGGAAATTGCCATACGCCTGGAAGAGATCGCGCTCAAAGATTCTTATTTTGTTGAGCGCAAGCTGTATCCGAACGTTGATTTTTACTCCGGCATTTTGCTGCGCGCGATGGGCTTTCCGACCAACATGTTCACGGCGGTGTTTGCGCTGGCACGCACCGCCGGTTGGGTCAGCCACTGGCTCGAATTACAAGAAGAAGGTCACGGTATTGACCGCCCACGCCAGTTGTACGTGGGGAAGACACGGCGCCCCTATCCCGGCAAGTCGTAGCGGAACGAGATCAGGTGCCATAACTTGACGATTCTATTATTTTCGCATTCGCCAACCGCGTGCCATAGCTTGTCATAAAGCTTACTCACTCGCGGTCGCGTTCCCATCTTGAATAATAATATAGCGTGCGCCATGCGCACGACGTTCGCACGCGGGAGACGTTCGCGTGCGCATGGCGCACGCTACGTTACCTGGTTTTCACCGTTCCTCTCCGCTCTTAGTAAATGAAAATATCTGCGCCCACCACTCGAAAAGAATTCTTCTTAATGTTTGCCATCGAACAGATGGGTATTTCGCGTATGGCGATACTGCGGCATGCACGGTGAACCTCACCCGCTCGATGTTTAATGCCACCGGCTGAAAATTCCTGCGTGAAGTACATCCTATCCTGGCGGTGACACAATTAAGGAGGCATTCAATGAACAGTTCTAAATTTGAGACGCAGACAATGAAAGGTTTGGTGGCAAGGCTCGGCAAGGTTGCCGTGCTCTGCGCGCTAACATCGGTGATCCTGGCAGGATGTATCGGAGACAACGGCAGTGCGACGACGTCCGGGGAGTCCAAAAAAACCCTGGTCGCGTCCGCACCACTGGGTACGGGGCAGGGCTTTGCAATACTCGCCGGCTCGGCCGTCACTAACACCGGTTCGAGTGTGATCACCGGCAGTCTGGGTGTCAGCCCGGGTGCGGCGGTGAGCGGTTTTCCTCCCGGAATCGTGATCGGAGGAACGACACATGCCGCAGACGCCGAGGCGCTGCAAGCGCAGAACGATACCACCACAACCTACAATCACCTGGCTGGGCAGGCCTGCGATGTTGACCTGACGGGTCAGGATCTGGGCGGGATGACGCTGGTGTCGGGCGTCTATTGCTTTTCGTCATCGGCGCAGTTGACCGGAACCGTGACACTCAACGCCGAAGGTGACGCCAATGCAGCCTGGGTATTTAAAACTGGCAGCACCCTCACTACGGCAAGCAACTCGTCCGTGATGCTGAAAAATGGCGGGCAACAGTGCAACGTCTTTTGGCAGGTCGGCAGCTCAGCGACGCTGGGTACCACCACTTCGTTTATAGGCAGTATCGTCGCGCTCACCAGCATCACGCTGAACACCGGCGCAAACCTGTCCGGTCGAGCACTGGCACGCAACGGTGCGGTGACCCTGGATACCAATAACGTGTCAGTGGCCGTATGCGAAGCGCCGCCTGCGGCACCCACGCTGGCGAAAGCATTCAACCCGGCCACCATTAACGCGGGCGGGGTCTCGACTCTTACCATTACCTTGAGCAACACGGGTTCCACAGTTGCCAGCCTGACCGCGCCGCTTGTTGACACATTACCCAGCGGTGTCGTGGTTGAAGGCAACGCCAGCACCACGTGCGGTGGAACACTGACCGCCGTCGCGGGTAGTTCAACGGTGGATTTGACGGGCGGTTCCATTCCGGCCAAAGGCTCCTGTACGTTGACGACGGACGTGACGGCCTCCGCTGCGGGTACCTACTTCAGCTCGCTGGCGGCCGATGCCTTGCAGACCAGTAACGGCAATAATGTGGCACCGGCGGTCGCAACCTTGACTGTCAACGCTCCCATGAGCCAGGGGTTGCCCACGCTCGGCAAGACCTTCAGTCCGGCCAGTATCGCCGCGGGTGGGGTCTCGACAATTACCATCACCTTGAGCAATCCTAACAACTCGGTCGCAACTCTGACCGCGCCGCTGATTGACAACTTGCCCACCGGCTTGCTGGTAGTCATTGGCAGCGTCAGCAGCACGTGTACCGCGCCGCTCAATGGAAAGTTGCTAATGAAATCCGGCGGATTTTTCCCGCTGTGGTTCAATGAAACGGTCGGGTCAATCGGTTTGACGGGCGGTTCAATCCCAGCCAACAGCTCGTGTACTTTGACGGGTGATGTCACGGCGCCAGCGGGTGGAACCTACTTCAACTCGTTGCCCATCGGTGCTTTGCAAACCACCAACGGGAACAATGCCGCATCGGCTGTTGCGACCTTGACGGTCAACTAGCGGTAGGGAGTATTTTGGATAAATGACGGGAAACGAAGCATTCCTTCCCTCTGCAAGGGGGAAGGTTAGGATGGGGGTGACCGCAGAGCCGGTGTGCTTGCACACCCCCATCCCAGCCTTCCCCCTTGCAGGGGGAAGGGGTGCTTCAATGGTTCATTCGCGCTTTTACGTACACCGTATTGACAATTACAAGAACCTAATTTTGACAATTTAAACTACGCAGCAACTTCGGCCGCTGCCATGTCTTCCAGGTAGTAACGCGCTAACACACGCAGCTTGTCGTCAAACTCATAAACCAAGGGTTTACCGGTTGGAATATTAAGGTCCACGATTTCGTCGTCGGAGATATTCTCAAGGTGTTTCATCAATGCGCGCAGCGTATTGTGATGCGCAACGATCAGGGCTCGCTTGCCCGCGCGGATGCTCGGCACAATCAGTTCGTTCCAGCTCTGAATGGAGCGTTTCATCGTATCTTCCAGTGATTCGGTATTGGGCAAACGTTCCGCTGGCACCTGCGCATAACGCGCATCGTGATACGGCAGACGTGGGTCGGTGATGCTCATTGCGGGCGGACGGATTGCAAATCCACGGCGCCATAAATGCACCTGCTCAGCGCCGTAATGTTCGCTGATTTCGGTTTTGTTCATTCCCTGTAAAGCACCGTAGTGGCGTTCGTTCAGCCGCCAGTCTTTATGCACGGGCAACCAATGCAGATCCATTTCATCCATGACCATCCACAGCGTGCGGATGGAACGCTTGAGCAGCGACGCATAGGCGACATCAAAGGTGTAACCGTTTTCTTTAAGCAGACGGCCCGCGCGCCGCGCCTCCAGGATGCCGACCGAAGAAAGGTCAACGTCGGTCCAGCCGGTAAACCGGTTTTCAAGATTCCAGGTACTTTCGCCGTGACGTAGCAAGACCACTTTAATCATTTGAGTCTCCTGATCAGACCACAACAGCATGTGTAGCGTTGTGACAAAAAACAGCAGCAAACGTGCCATGCAAATTTTGCATTAGTTACGGCAAATTCACTGAAAAGTTGATCCCACGCAGTGCAAAAGTAGCCTTGCTCGACCTCGAATAGCGCGGATGGTCCGCAGCTTGCTGATCTGCATTGTCGCGGCCCTCGTGCGTCGATATCGCACCGCATGAGGGCGCGCGAGATGAGAGATAGCGGGGTTGATTGCAGGCTGCATAACGTAGTGCCCGCTGGCGCATATTTTGCTGACTCTTCTGTCGAGTACCGTGATTGCATCGGGGCAACACACAGAACGAGCGGGTATCGACATTATGATCAACTCACTCAGTTTCGCGCGGCAGGGCGACAAACAGAATTCGCCGTTCTTCGAAGACTATCTGGTGCGTCTGCTGGATGAGCGGGATCGCGTCGGCCTGACGCAACTGATCCGCGAGATCGACGCGTTCATGATTACAGTCGAGCCCGGGCACTCAAGCGAGTATGTGGCCGAGCTGGCGTTGATGACGTCGTATCACTATCTGGTCACGCTGGAGAGTGAAACGCATTGGACGCACATTTTGCGTATCGACATGGCGTCACCCGACCTGCTGGTGCGTGAAGTCAAGCACGGGGGCATTCAAGGTATTTTCCGTAGCTTGAACGAGGTGTACCCCATTGGCCGGAAAAAACCGCACAGCCGCTACATGGGTGAAATTCTGCGCGTGACGGATTTACACGGCGCGGTGGAATTGCAAAAGGAACGCGAATTCCGGTTCTTCAATCAGGACGAAGTGCGCAAGCTGGAGTTGCCCGGCAATGTGGCGATCAGCAAGCCATCGCCGTATACGCACAATATCGTCGGCTACCTGGAACGCGAAGTTGACGAACTGCGCATGTATGCACTGGGCACCAGCAGCATCCGTGCGGACATCAACGAGGTGTATCAGGCTGCGAAAGAGCTGCAAAAAGCCTTGCGCTTCGACGATTTGCTGATGCCCATTGATCACCTTGCCACGCGCGTGTACGCGCAAAATCGCGAAGTGGCGATCCTCGAATATCTGTCATGGTCGAGCTACTACTATTGGGGTTCATACGACATCAAGGATCAAAACTCGTCGACTAATGTGACCAAGAGCGTGCACTTCGCGCGCGAGTCGCACAGCCCGGCCAAAGTATTTACCGCCAACAACACGCCGTATTTTGTTAACCATCTGGAAAAACTCCCGTCGCCGACCGAGACCTTCGTGCGTAATTACGGCCCGCGTTTGCACCACATTGCAGTCGCAGTGCGTGATGGCGAACGCGACGGCAAGGAACACATTCAATTTGTGGTCGACGCGATTCGTCAGCAGGGCAAAGATTTTCTGCTCGATGTGATCGGGTCGAAAGAAGAAGGACTCAAACAAATCTTTTCCAGTGCGTCGGAGCACTCGTCGTTAATCGTTGAGTATGTGCAACGCTTTGGCGCCTTTGATGGATTTTTCGCCAAGCACAACGTGGCGGAGCTGACGCGCGCCGCCGGTGTAGAAGAGGAGTTGAGAGTGTTGAGCCCAACCGGGAGCAGCCGGAGTATCAGCCAGTGATGACTATTTTGGTACGCCTGATGAGCTCCTTCCTCCTGCAAGGGGGATGCTTCGTTTGTGCGTCTGAACAAGTTCGAAGTCAAATGTCGAGGTCTGGCCAAACAAAAAATCGGCAGTGTCGGAGGAGACACCTATGAACTTCGACTTAGCGCAATACACACGTCCCGGCACCTTTGACGAACTGATCGCATCGGATGGTTTCGCTCGACCTGCGGCGCAGCGACTCACCGACTATTTGAGCACGATACCGCAACAGGAATTCGAAGCGCGAGTTGCAGCGGTGAATGCGGCCATCATGACCATGGGTATCACCTTCACGGTGTATAGCGATGCGGGCAACATTGATCGCGCGTGGCCATTTGATGTAATTCCACGCATCATTCAACGCCGCGAGTGGCAACGCATTGAAGCGGGCCTCAAGCAACGTCTGACCGCATTGAATTTATTCATCGACGATTTGTACAACCGGCAACGCATCGTTAAAGACGGCATTTTTCCTGCTGAAGTGCTGGCCGGGTCGAAAAATTTTCGACCGCAATGTCGCGGCATCACGCCGCGCTACGGGGTGTGGGCCCACGTATGCGGCACGGATCTGGTGCGCGATCATGACGGCACCGTTTACGTGCTTGAAGACAATCTGCGCGTGCCCTCGGGTGTGTCGTACATGCTGGAAAATCGCCAACTGATGAAGCGCCTGTTTCCGGAATTATTCCGGTTGTGCGAAATCCTGCCAGTGGATGACTACACTACGCAGTTGTCCGACACCCTCGCTGGATTATCACCGCGCGAGACCGATGACCGGCCGGTCATCGTGGTGTTGACACCTGGCATTTTCAATTCAGCTTATTTCGAGCACAGCTATCTTGCGCAGCAAATGGGGGCGGAATTAGTGGAAGGTTCTGATCTCGTGGTTGGCACCGACGACTGCGTGTATATGAAAACCATCGCGGGCTTGCGACGTGTGGATGTAATTTACCGACGCATCGACGACGACTTTCTTGACCCGAGTGTGTTCCGCGCCGATTCCACATTGGGGGTGCGCGGGCTGATGCGGGCCTGGCGTAAAGGTAACGTGGGCATGGCCAACGCACCGGGCGCGGGTGTGGCCGACGACAAAGTCGTGTATGCCTTCGTGCCCAAGTTCATCAAATATTATCTCGATCAGGATGCAATTCTGCCCAACGTGCCTAGCTATCTGTGCATGTATGACAAAGATCGCGAGTACGTGTTAGCCAATCTTGACAAATTAGTGGTGAAGCCCGCGAACGAGTCAGGCGGTTACGGCATGTTGATGGGCGGGCGGGCAACCGCCGAAGAACGCGCGCAATTTGCCGGGTTAATTCGCGCTAATCCGCGCAACTACATGGCGCAGCCGACGCTGGCATTGTCAACCGTGCCAACCTATGTGGACGGTGCATTCGCACCACGCCACATCGACTTGCGGCCGTTCGTATTACAAGGTCAACACTCCTATGTCACGACCGGGGGACTCACGCGTGTGGCATTGCGCGAAGGTTCGCTGGTGGTGAATTCGTCGCAGGGCGGTGGTAGCAAAGACACCTGGATCGTTGCTTAGTATCACGACTGGTAAATATCGAAACATGAAACGGCGTCTTTTTTTGCCCTGCGTCGTTGCAGCCCCATGCAATACGTTCAGTATTGGTGCGTGTCTGCGCCTCGCAGGGCCAAAAAAATCCAACCGTTTCATTGGTTCCGATATTTACCAGTCGTGATACTAGGAGGATCGTCATGCTTTCACGTGTGGCAGAAAATTTGTACTGGATGGCGCGCTATCTTGAACGCACCGAGGACACCGCGCGCCTGATCAATGCGACCACGACCGTGGTGCTGGACATGCCGCAGGGCACCGCCTTCGGCTGGAACATGCTGGTCAAGGCGGCGGGGCTTGACCAATTGTTCTTAAAATATTACGACAACGCGCACGAAGACAGCATCATGCGTTTTTTGATTCAGGACGAGCGCAATCCCAGCTCCATCATGTCGTGCATCCATCTTGCGCGTGAAAACACCCGCACCTTTCGCGAAGTGCTGCCGTGGGAGGCGTGGGAGGGGATTAACGGATTGTATCTGTACGCGCGTGCGCACCTGCGTGCCGATATGTCACGCTCCGCACGTTTCGAAGTGCTCAATGCCATTATTTACCAGCGGCAGGCGCTGGTGGGTTTACTGGCCGGTTCCATGAGCCGTGATGTGGTGTACCAGTTTTTGCGCTTGGGCCGCAATGTCGAGCGCGCCGACATGACCTCGCGCATCATTGATGTCACCACAGCGGTGCTATTGCCGCGCAACGATGAACCCGGTACCGCGTATCTGAATCTGCTGTGGTTATCGGTGCTGCGCTCACTCAGCGCGTATCAAATGTACCGCCGTCATGTCGCGGTGCAGGTGCGTCCCGAGCAGGCGCTCGACTTTTTGTTCAACGACGCGCATTTCCCGCGCACCATCACGCACTGCATGGACGAGGTGGGTGAGTGTCTTTCGATGCTGCCAAAAAACACTGATGCATTACGCGCGTTGCGCAGCGTGCGCCGACATTTGCGCACTGCGGATTTAACGGAATTGGTACTGGGTGGTTTGCATGAGTTTATGGATGATATTCAAGCCGATTTGGCGGCATTGCACGACGCGTTATCACAGCAGTATTTCTATTTTTACCGCAGCAACGCCGAGCCACCCACGGCGATGGCCGCCGGTTCATCGCAGGCGTGAGGCGTTCTGTCAAAACCTGGATTGGCAGCACGATTTACAACGGCATCACTTCTTCAGCATGGTAAAAATAGTAACCAGCAGTGATACAATCATCACGGTGCCGACGATGGTCCATATCAGCATTCCGCCGCCCATCCAATTCATCATACCGTTATGCGTCATGAGTTTTCGCTTCCCCTATGCCGATGTAGTTTTTATCGGGATGTAATTAGTATTGACCTGGATCTCCCCGGACAATGTTCGATAGCGTACATATCCAGTGTGTTAAAAGTCACGACTTGACATTTCACTCCCAAGGAAACTTTGGCAAGTTGCCCAACGCGGATAGCAGCCCTTCGTTCCAGCGTTCGGCCATCTCGCGGTAGAAGGTATCTTCTTCGAGTAAATACAGGCGCTGACCTTCCACCAGACTGTCTCGGCGGTACACCAATAATTCCAGCGGTGGACCGACCGTCAAATTGCTGCGCAGCGTGGAGTTCAGCGATACCAGTGCGCAACGTGCAGCCAGTTCCAAGGGCGTTGAGCGTTGAATCACGCGGTCCAATATCGGTTTGCCGTACTTGGTTTCGCCGACCTGTAAAAACGGGTGCTCGAACGATTCGTGGATGTAGTTGCCTTGCGGGTAAATCATGAACAATTCCGGCGGCGCATCACCGATCTGGCCACCCAACAAAAACGTTGCTTCAAAATTGGTGTTCAGCGCATCGCGCGTGCCTTGCTGACGTTGCACTTCGGCGCTCACCGCACCGACGTAGTCCGCTGCTGCCGTCATGTCGGGCACACTCAGGAAACTGGACACGCCATTTAGTGTGTCGGTGTTCAAACGCTTTACCACGGATTGCGTGGTGGCAAGATTGCCGGCCGACAGCAGCGTAAACACCCGATCATCCGGCCAGACGAAGCTGTGCATTTTGGAATACACGCTCACGTGATCCAGGCCTGCGTTGGTGCGCGAGTCGGAGGCGAACACCAATCCTTCGTTTAAATTAACGGCGACGCAGTAGGTCATCGAGGAGTTTTTCCAAATTGAAGATGAGTGATAAACATCGGACACTGCGATTGCACGTAGGGTGCCAGGGACCATTTTTTATCACAATTCGCGCTGGGCTGGAGGGCAATTTTCCATTCAGGGTTTAACCTAGAAATGGCAGTTGACCGCTACAAGGCACAAGAAAACGTATACAGGTATTGATATTTTTGGCCCATGCATGCTTCACCCATTAGGTGAGGCTCGCTACGACCTGCGCAGCACGCCCCGTTGTGCACATGGCTACGTTGCAACTCGTCGGAATAGCTCGCTATTCCTCGCTCGTTGCGCCTTGCCCTGCGCCCAACAGGTCGCACTCCGCAGGCCGTTCAACTGCCGTTTCTAGGTTTAATCGAATGCAGCGCATTGGCACGATGATGTTGCTGCTGCAATTGGCTGAGTGTGACTGAACGTGCAATGCCTTGGCTCTTGCGAATGTGCCGGATCATTTCTTCACGTGCTGCACGCGCGTCGCGCTTTTTGAGCAGTTTGCAAATGCGGTAGTGCTCTACATAGGTTTCGTTGACGCTCTTCTCGTCAGGAAAACCGAGCCGTCGCACACTGCGAATGTGGTCGTTGACATCTTTCAGGTAGTTGGCGAGCACCGGATTACCGCTGTATTCGGCGATCATCGCGTGAAAAACTTCTTCGAGCACTTTTATTTCATCTGAATTTTTAAAGCGCTTGGGGCGCTTCGCCGGATTCCAGGTATCCGACAATTGGGCGATCACTTCGTCGGGCATATTTTTACAGGCGAGCTCCACCGCCATGACTTCCAGCGCGATGCGGATGTCGTAATAATTGCTGATCTGATGAATGTCAACATCGCGCACAAAACAGCCTTGTTTTGGGCGGATCGAGATCAGCCCTTCATTTTCCAGTCGATGTAAAGCTTCCCGCACCGGCGTGCGACTGATACCAAACGTTTCAGCGAGCTCGGTTTCGGTGATGCGCGCACCGGGAGCCAGTTCAAAATCCATGATCGCGCGCCGCAAGCGCTCGTAGATACCGACCGTCGTTGTTTTTCTCGGTTGCGAGCCCGTGAGCTGCTTTGCAGGTACTGCTGAGCTGCGCGTGCTTGTGGGCGTCCGCTTTTTTTTCGTTGTCATGAATTCACGGCTCCTCGATGTCACCTGCCTCTTGGTGGATTTGCACGAAAATGGTGAGCTCCGCACCGTGTACGTGCGTTTGCAAACTATCAGACACCCCTGCGGTCCGGACAACGATGTCTTTTAGGTCGCTAAAACATCAATAAAACAGACATCTATCCGCACACTTGTTGCTGTGACGCAACACTGGCATGTGCCATGCAACGTTGTATACAACACTCTAACAACACAGGGAGAGGAAGCACATGCCGTACGCCAATTTTTGCACAACCCAGGGTACTCGCGTTATACAAACGATATTCATAACCTGTGCCGCGTTGAGCGGCATGTTGACTGCGAATACTGCTTCTGCGGGCGCAGCGACGTTCAGTACCACCAACATTCAATATCTGGTGGGCAGTAAGTATGAACTCGGCGACTCGACGCGTTCGATCATTACGCTCGAACACGTGAATGGTTGGAAGTACGGTGACAATTTTTTCTTCGTCGATATTGAAAATCCAACGCGCACCGGGAACAAAAACAAGACTGGGTTTTACGGAGAGATATCGCCGCGCTTTAGTCTCAGCGCGCTGACCGGGCAGTCGATGTCCTTTGGTATCGTGAAAGATGTTTTGATCACGACGACGCTAGAGGCAGGTAATGGTTTTCACAACAATCTCTACGGCATCGCGGTCGATCTGAACATACTTCCGGTATTTCAAATCAATTATTACATCCGCAACGAAATCGGCGCGGGTACCGATCTTGGTAACCAATTAACGCTCGTGTGGCTCGCGCCATTTGAAGCGGGCCCGGTGTCGATGGTATTCGAAGGATTCTTCGACTACGCATGGGGTCTCAAACCGAGCGAAGACAACATCGTGACAGGCCCGCGCCTGCTGATGGACGTTGGCAAACTGTGGGGCGCACCGGGCACCTTGCAGGCCGGTGTTGAATACCAAATGTGGCGCAACAAATTCGGCATTGACGGGGTCGACGAAAATGTTCCGCAGGCCATGGTGAAGTGGATCTGGTAAGCAACGAGTCATAATCACTAGCTGGAGGAGAGGGCATGAAGCGCAGAACATTGCTGAAAGGAATTGCGGGTGCGGGGATTGGAGCAGCGCTCGGCGGATTGGGTATCACGCGTGCGTTCGCGGAAGATAAAGTCAAGATGGGGTTTATCTATGTCGGCCCGCGCGATGATTATGGTTACAATCAAGCGCATTTTGAAGGTAAGTCGACGGTTGCGAAACAAGGCTGGGTGAAGGCTTTCGATGAAGAAAATGTGCCCGAGACCATTGAGGTCATCAAGACCATGGAGAGCATGATCAATCTCGATGGCGCACAGGTCCTGTTCCCGACCTCCTTCGGCTACTTCCCGCATATTCTCAAGATCGCCGGGAAATACCCCAAGGTGATGTTCCTGCATTGCGGCGGATTATGGGACGCAAGCAAGCATCCAAAAAATGTCGGCAGTTATTTTTGCTATATCGACGAACCCATGTACCTGGCCGGTATCGTAGCCGGGCACATGAGCAAAAGTGGCAAGCTCGGCTACATTGCGGCGATTCCAATTCCGCAAGTGTTGCGTAACGTTAACAGCTTCACGATGGGCGCACGCAGCGTCAATCCGAAAATCACCACCAACGTCGTGTTCACCGGTGGTTGGGCCAATCCGGTGAAGGAGGCGGAAGCGTCGAACAGCATGATCGACCAGGGCATTGATGTCGTGACCTGCCACGTTGATAGTCCAAAGGTGGTGGTTGAGACCGCCGAGAAGCGCGGTGTGATGTGTTGCGGTTATCACACCAACCAAGCCGTGCTGGCACCGAAAGGCTTTCTCACCACTGCGGAATGGAATTGGAGCAAGGTGTATGCCGACTACGCGGAAATGATTAAGAGTGGTAAGACCATTCCGAATCTGGCGCGCGGTGGCATCAAGGAAGGCATTGTGAAAAGTTCGCCGTACGGCGCAGTGGTGAGCGAGAAAGCGCGCAAAAACGCTGACGATGTGCGCGCGAAATTCATGGACGGGTCGATGGTGGTCTATAAGGGGCCGGTTAAAGACAACAAAGGCAACACCGTGATCGCTGCCGGTAAGGAATACAAGCAGACCGATATCTGGTTGGAGAGCATGGACTGGCTGGTGGAAGGAGTGATCGGCGCGGCCAAGAGTTGATCGCGGCCGCATAGGGATAAAGTCATGATGCGGTACCTGGAGTCCTTTGCTATTCCGGTCGGCGCGCTGCTGGTATCGCTGCTGTTGTTCGGCCTGTTCATCACGGTGGCCGGTGTGAATCCGTTCGATGTATTTGCGTCGATCTATCGCGGCGCGTTCGGCAGCTGGTTTGCCTGGCAGGACACCTTGGTGCGCGCAGCCCCGTTGATGTTGACCGCATTGTGCACTGCGCTGCCCGCGCGCGCCGGGCTGATCGTGATTGGCGGTGAAGGCGCAGTCGTGGTGGGTGGCTTCTTCGCCGCCTTGATTGGCATTGTGCTCAACGGTGTATTTCCGCCTTTTCTTGTCATCCTCGGCATGATGTTGGTAGCGGCCGTGGCGGGCGCGGTCTGGATTGGGGCAGTAGGCGCGCTGCGGCACTTGCGCGGCGTCAATGAAACCATCAGCTCACTGCTACTCAACTACATCGCCATCGCGCTGCTTAATTTTTTCGTCGTCGGCATGCTCAAAGATCCGGCGACACTTAACAAGCCGTCCACGTATCCGATTGGCGATGCGAATATGCTGGGCGCGATGGGCAGCAGCTCGATTCATTGGGGGCTGGGTATTGGCATTATCGTTTGCGTCGTATTGTGGTTTCTTATGCGTCGCACCACATTTGGGTTTGGCGTTGACGTGGTGGGTGGCAATGTGCGCGCGGCGCAACTCACGGGCTTGCCGGTGGGTCGCCTAATTATCACGGCCTGCGCCCTCGGCGGCGCGGCGGCCGGTATCGCTGGCATGATCGAAGTGGCTGCGGTGCATGGCCGGGCTAACACCTCGCTCAACGCGGGCTATGGCTACGCCGGAATTCTGGTCGCATTTCTTGCCCGACATAATCCACTCGCCATCATTCCGGTGGCTATTTTGCTCGGTGGCATCCGCGCCAGCGGTGGAGTATTGCAGCGTGCGCACGATTTGCCTGATGCGACCACCTTGGTGATGCAGGGCATCATCTTCGTTGTGATTCTCGCCAGCGAAGCCTTATACGGCCGTCTGCGCTGGCTGCAACCGAAGGCGCAACCGGCATGAGCAACGACGAGGTAGGTTTATTTGGAATTGTGTTCGCGGTGCTGGGCGGGGCGATACGCGTGGGCACGCCGTTTCTGTTTGTCAGCCTCGGCGAATGTCTGACCGAACGCAGCGGGCGTATCAATCTCGGCCTGGAAGGTAATCTCATCATGGGCGCGATGCTTGCGTACGGCGTGTCGTACGGGTCCGGCTCGCCCTGGTTGGGTGTGGCGGCCGCTGCAGGTGCCGGAGCTATGCTGGGTGTGGTGCATGCGCTTTTATGTCAACAAGCGCGGGTTAACGACATCGCAGTGGGCATCGCGCTGATGTTGTTTGGCACTGGCTTGGCATTTTTCTGGGGCAAGCCCTTCATCCAGCCCAGTGCGCCGCATCTGCCGTCGCTGTCATTGGGAGCGTGGAGCGACTCGCCCGCGTTGCGTTCGGCGTTGGAGATCAACGTGCTGTTCATTGTTGGCGTGTTGCTTGCGCCATTACTCGCGTGGTTTTTTCGCAATGCGCGTTGGGGTTTAAACGTGCGCTGCGTAGGCGAGAGCACCGAAGCGGCGATGGCCATGGGACTCAACGTCAATCGGGTGCGGTTGTTATCAACCATGGCAGGTGGCGCACTTGCAGGAATCGGCGGATCGTTTTTGTCGCTATATTACCCGGGCAGCTGGAACGAAGGGTTATCCAGCGGACAAGGTTTAATGGCCGTCGCGCTGGTAATTTTCGCACGCTGGGACCCGGTGAAATGCGTGTACGCCTCGTTGCTGTTCGGCGGCGCAGCAGCGCTCGGTCCCGCGCTGCAATCGGTTGGCATCACCTGGGGTTACTACTTGTTCAACGCTGCACCGTATGTGCTGACCCTGGCAATCATGATCGCTACGTCGTCGGCAAAACGTCGCTTGCCAGGCTTACCGGGTGTGTTCAGTAATTTGAAATAATCCTCCCCTCCTTATGTTCAAGGAGGGGTGCCCCGCAGGGGTGGGGTGGTTGGGTTGGATTGTAGAAGGCTTTAGAACAACCACCCCGTCGCCGGAGGCGCCACCCCTCCTCAACTGAGGAGGGGAGAACACTAGCCTTTATATTAGGAATAAAAGTGCCATGACGAGATTTATCAATGCTGATCCTTACCCCTGGCCGTACAACGGTGAGTTGCTTGCTGACAATACCGCTCTGATCATCATCGACATGCAAACTGATTTCTGTGGCGTCGGCGGTTACGTTGATCGTATGGGCTACGATCTGTCATTGACGCGCACACCGATCACCCCAATTAAAGCTGTGCTCACGCGGTTGCGCCAACTGGGTTACACGACCATCCACACACGCGAAGGGCATCGTCCGGATTTATCTGATCTGCCTGCGAACAAGCGTTGGCGTAGCCAGCGCATCGGTGCGGGTATTGGTGACCCCGGTCCATGCGGGCGCATTCTGATCCGGGGCGAGCCGGGTTGGGAGATCATTAACGAACTGGCACCTATCAGTGGGGAGCCGGTTATCGACAAGCCGGGAAAAGGCTCATTTTACGCCACCGATCTGGATTTACTATTGCAGCGGCGTGGTATTAAAAATCTTATTCTTACCGGCATCACCACCGACGTGTGTGTGCATACCACAATGCGTGATGCGAATGATCGCGGCTACGAATGCGTGTTGCTTGAAGACTGTTGTGGTGCCACTGACTCGGGCAATCATCACGCCGCCATCAAGATGATCAAAATGCAGGGCGGCGTGTTCGGTGCGGTTTCTGATTCGAAAAAATTGCTGGAGGCGCTGACATGACCACACCTTCACCGTATGCATTGGAAGCGATCGACATCAGCAAGCGTTTTGGTTCGCTGATCGCACTGGACTGCGTCAGTTTGAAGTTGAATCATGGCTCCTTTCACGCATTGCTGGGTGAAAACGGCGCGGGAAAAAGCACGCTGGTGAAATGCATCATGGGGTATTACCACCCGGATGAAGGTCAGATATTGTTCGGCGACCGTGAGCAGAGTATCAGCAGCCCGCATGACGCCCATTTGTTGGGCATCGGCATGGTGTATCAGCACTTCACATTAATTCCGAACATGACTGTGGCGGAAAATCTGGTGCTCGCACGTCCGCGCCTGCCCGCCGTGCTCAACTGGCGCGCCGAGCTTGCGCAGCTCGAGCAGCAGATGCAAACCATGCCGTTTAAAGTGTCGTTGCATGCTTCTGTGAATACGCTTGCCGCAGGTGAAAAGCAGAAAGTTGAAATCATCAAGCAACTGTTGCTGAATCCAAAAGTGCTCATTCTTGACGAACCGACTTCGGTGCTAACACCCAATGAGGCGGATGAAGTACTCACGCAAGTGCGTGCGATGACGCGCGAACGCGAACTGAGCGTGTTGATCATCACGCACAAATTTCGCGAGGTGATGAACTACGCCGACGATGTCACGGTGTTGCGCAAGGGCAAGTACATCGGCAGCACCACCGTCGCCGAGGCCATGCCGCAGAGTCTCGCGACCATGATGGTCGGGTGCGAGACCATTGCCACTCCACTACAACGTGAACGCGGTGAAGCGGGTGACGTCGCACTTGAGATTGATGACCTGCATGTGGAAAACGACAACGGTGTCGCAGCAGTGAGTGGACTTACGCTCAGATTGCGCAAAGGCGAGATTGTGGGTATCGCGGGCGTGTCCGGCAATGGCCAGAAGCAGTTGGTCGAAGTGCTGGCCGGGCAGCGCCAGCCGCTACGCGGCAGCGTGCGCGTGCACGGTGCGCCGTATCACGCCACGCGTTTGCAAATGCACGACCACAAATTACGCTGTCTGCCGGAAGAACCCTTGCGCAATGCTTGCGTTGCATCCATGATGCGTGGCTGACAATCTCGCCTTGCGCCGCTTCGATCAGTCGCCGTACAGCGGCATCGGTGGAACTCTACATGGCAGCGTGTTTCGACGCGTGGCACGCGAGTGGATCGCAAGCTATGGCATCCGCACACCGGGCACCGACACGCCGATTGGCAATTTATCCGGCGGCAATGTGCAGCGCAGCGTGCTGGCACGTGAGCTGTCGGATGAGCCGCAGATCCTAATTGTTGCCAACCCGTGCTTCGGTCTTGACTTCAGCGCCGTGGCCGAAATTCACCACCGCATCATGGCTGCTCGCAACGACGGCACGGCAGTATTGTTGGTGAGTGAAGATCTGGACGAAATTATGGAAATGAGTGACCGCGTGGTGGTGATCTCAGGCGGCGCCCTGGTGTATGAAACGACACCCGCAAATGCGGACATGACGAGCATTGGTCAACACATGGCGGGCCATTGAAGATGAACGCAATCAAAGCCGAACCTTATCCTTACGAACTGCCGCGCAACGCACCGGCACTCATCATCATCGACATGCAGCGTGATTTTGTTGAGCCGGGTGGCTTTGGCAGCGCGCTGGGTAACGACGTGACCCCATTGATGAACATCGTGCCGACCATCGGCAAGCTGCTGAACGTGTTCCGACGTTTGAATCTTCCCGTGATTCATACCCGCGAAGCGCATCGGCCGGATCTGTCCGATTGCCCATTGTCAAAACGTTTGCGCGGCAATTCCAGTTTGCGCATCGGCGACAGCGGCCCGATGGGGCGGCTATTGATCGACGGCGAGCCAGG
>JANMQQ010000152.1:0-3037 GCA_031370545.1 Gammaproteobacteria bacterium | reverse complement strand
CCGTGTCCGCCGATGCAGATCAACGATCCTGATCATTCCAAGCTGGCGATTTGGGTGGGTGGTAAACATTCCAATGCGCGTAGCAAACCGATGTTCCACAAACTGGTTGCCGCAGGCGTGCCTAACACGCCGCCGCGCTGGACCGAGGCTGCGGCCATCGTCAAAAACATTCTGCGCGTCTATCAAGCAGATGCAAAAGATTGGGAACGTGTCGGTGACTGGGTTGAACGTATCGGCTGGCCGCGCTTCTTTGAACTCACCGAGTTGCCGTTCACCAAATTCCACATCGACAACTGGCGTGGCGCGCGTAATAGCTTGAACGCGTCGGCGCATATTCGTTTCTGAGTCGGATAAAAGGCGAGATATGAAATTTGGCATTTTGATTAACGAAGGGCCTTACACCCACCAAGCGTCCGACACAGCGTATCAATTCGTGAAGGCCGCGTTGGCGAAGGGACATCAGATTCAACGGGTGTTTTTTTACAACGACGGCGTGAACAACGCCACCAAGCTGACCGATCCGCCGCAAGATGATCGCAATATCGTCAACCGGTGGGCTGAGCTCGCGGAAGAACACAAGCTTGACTTGGTGGTGTGTGTCGCAGCGGCACTGCGGCGCGGCATCCGCGAAGACAATCTGGCGACCGGCTTTCGTATTTCCGGTTTAGGGCAGCTGGTCGAGTCCGGCATCCAGGCGGATCGCCTGGTGACGTTCGGCGATTGAGGAATCAGGCATGAGCGAAGAGATGTCGGAAGGTGGTGTTGTCAAAAAGTTCATGTACGTGAACCGCAAGGCGCCGTACGGAACGATTTACGCGCTGGAATCTTTGGAAGTGGTTTTGATCGCTGCGGCCTTTGATCAAGATGTGAGTTTGGCGTTCATCGACGATGGCGTGTATCAGATTGCAAAAGGTCAAGATACGAAAAATATCGGTGTGAAAAATTTTTCATCGACATATCGTGCGCTCGACGATTACGACATCAACAAGTTGTACGTGCAAAAAGAATCCATGGAAGCCCGTGGTCTCACCGACAAAGATTTTCTGGTGCCGGTGGAAGTGAAGACCGCAGCGGAGTTGTCCGCCTTGATGGAACAACAAGACGTACTTTTGAGTTTTTAACGAGGAGCGGGGACATGTTGCACATCGTGAACAAATCGCCGTTCGAACGTAACAGCCTGGAAAGTTGCTTGAAACATGCAACAAAAGGCAGCGCCATCCTGCTTATTGAGGATGGCATTTACGCCGCGTTGAAAGGCACGCAAGCCACCGCAAAGTTGCAGGAGGCTATGAAAGATTGCACCGTCTACGTGCTGCAGCCGGATGTCGATGCGCGTGGCATGCAGGGGCGAGTGCTGGAAGGAGTAAAGCCGGTCGATTACGCAGGATTTGTCGATCTCACCGCAAGTCACAACGCGGTTCAGTCTTGGCTTTAGGTTATTGAAATAGCGAGCCAAGTCTTGACTTGGATCCATCTACGTTAAACGAGGAGAACAACCATGGCACTACAAGTAAGCGGCAAGACGATTGAGACCGACGAAGAAGGTTATTTGGCCGACCGCAACCAGTGGAGCATGGAAGCCGCTGCGGCGATTGCCGTGTCTGAAGGCATCAACATGAGCGAGAGCCATTGGGAAGTGGTGAACTTCCTGCGCGAATATTACGAGGAGTATCAAATTGCTCCGGCGGTGCGGGTGTTGACTAAAGCCATCGGCAAAAAGCTTGGGCCAGACAAAGGCAACAGCAAATACCTGTACGAATTGTTCCCCTACGGCCCAGCCAAGCAGGCATGCAAAATCGCCGGTCTGCCCAAGCCAACGGGTTGCGTGTAACAAGCAAATCGCCCCCTCAGTACGGTAGGCTGGGTTGATAAACCCAGCTTTTTTGCGGCGGTGGTTGTCTCGCTGGGTTTCGTCCCTCACCCAGCCTACACCGCTTAATCAACGGGAATCTATTCATGTTCGTGGGAGTAATTTACGCCGTGTTGTTTTACGCTGCGACGCTGCTGTTTGTCGTCGGTGTCGGCCGTAAGATTTTCATTTACGCACGGACTCCCCAGCCCCTGAAAATTCCGACCACCCCGGCGCCGACCACCGGTCGTGGCGTGGTGTGGCGCATGGTTAAAGAAGTTGTTTTGTTCCAAAGCCTGTTTAAATCCAACAAGTGGATTTGGCTATTTGGCTGGCTGTTTCACTTCGCCCTCCTATTAGTCTTCTTCAGGCACCTGCGTTATGTCACCGAGCCGGTGTGGTTCTGGGTCAACTGGATTCAGCCGTTCGGTAAATATGCGGCGTTTGTCATGCTCATTGGGTTAGGTGGTTTGTGGGCACGGCGTTTTCTGGTGGATCGGGTGCGTTACATTTCCAGCCCGTCAGATCATCTGATGCTGGTCTTGCTGATCGTGATCGCGGCTAGCGGCTTAGCAGTGAAGTTTGGTGCGCACACCGACGTGGTTGCGGTTAAAAGCTTTATGTTGGGCTTGATGTACTTCGATGTGCAGCCGTTGCCTAGTGATGCGCCGGTATTGGTGCATTTAGGGCTGGTCGTGACATTGATGCTGGTGTTCCCAATCAGCAAATTGCTGCACGCACCCGGACTGTTCTTCAGCCCGACCCGCGTGCAAATCGACAACCCGCGCGAAGTACGCCACGTTTCCGGCTGGACGGCCCAATAATGGCCGCGCCCTTTGAAACTCCAGTATTAAAAGAATTTCCGCTCATTCCGCATCTGCGCGTGGGCGCGATGGCGCACAGCAAACCTTATGTCGCCAAGACCGAGCTGCAAGGTCCGCTGGGTTTCCCCGGTGAATTAGTCGACAACTGGCAAGACGTGGCGGTGAAAAAAATCGGCGAGCTGGTGAGCAAGTCGCGTGCGCTGCAAGTGTTTCTCGATACCTGTGTGAAGTGCGGCGCGTGTACTGACAAATGCCATTACTACCTGGGTACCGAAGATCCGCTTAACATGCCGGTCGCACGTCAAGACTTATTCCGTGACGTGTATCGCCGTCACTACACCTTCGCCGGAAAATATTTTCCAAA
>JANMQQ010000109.1:0-7682 GCA_031370545.1 Gammaproteobacteria bacterium | reverse complement strand
GCGCCGCCATCGAGCAGCAGTCGGGTGATGGATTCGTCCGTAATAGCCCACATCAAGGCTGTCGCCCCAGCCCGGTTGGCGAGATTCGGGTTGGCGCCCCGCGCGAGTAGAATATCCACGGTATCCGCCATGGCCTTCTCGTCGGCCACCCTACTGGCCACCATGAGAGCCGTCCACCCCTCGTCCATAAAGTAGCCAGTGCAGATGCATTTCGCGTTGATGTCAGCGCCGGCGTCCAGCAGGGTTTGCACGATCAAGGCACGTCCATTAGTCGCCGCATACGTCAAGGCCGTCCCATCGTCATCCTTGGTATTAGCGTCCGCACCCAGTTCCAATAGGAAGCGCACCACGCTGTTTTGATCCGCTTCGCTCGCACTTGAATCCGAACTATTTGAATCTCTCGAAACTCCCAATGCCGCATATCTGAGTGCCTCGTTGGCGAGATTCTTGTCGGTGCCGCTCTTCAGTAGCATGCGTACTACGTCCAGATGTCCAGCCTGTGCAGCGGACAGAAAGGCATCGTTGATCGTTTTGGTATCGGCCCCGTGTTCCAGCAATAGGCGCACCACGTCTTTGCGATTATTCCAGGCGGCCGGGGGGAGCCCTACATTGACATTGGCCTTGCTCTTCAACAAAGCCTCGACCATCTTGAGGTGACCGGCGGCCGCAGCGTACATCAGGGCTGTCCATCCTCCACCTGCACCCGCGTCCCCTATCTCGCCGACTTTTGCATTGGGGTCCATTCCCGCTGCCAAAAACAGTTTCACCGTCGCCAAGTCGCCCTTCTTTGCACTTTCGACGAAGGCGTCCGGGGTGTAGGGCAAAGGGATGCGCGCCAGCTCCTCGCGCGCCGCTTCCTTCGCCGAGGTTTTCTTGTCGCGGCCTGGAGGTATCTGGGCCGCGTGCAGGGTCTTCCTCATCTCGAGGTTGTAGGCTTTGATGCGGGCGCTTTTCTGCGATTCGGTGAGGGCGGTGTCGTCGCGCAGCGCCGAGCAAAAGGTTGCGTACATCATCTGTTCGAGGTAGACCTTGTCCGCCTGCGGAAGCTTCCCCATCAGATCACGGGTGGTATTGCGGGCGAGTGTTTCCAGTTCGGCGCCCTTGACAGTGCCGATCTTGCCCACGGCCGCCCGGATCTCCACCTCCCAGTCCTTGCGCGCCTGCTCCGGAATGCTCGGGCAGTCCAACGCGTGGGCCGCGCAAGGCATCAGCAGAAGCGCGCACCCGAGCAGATGTATTCCGTGCGCGGGGAGGCGCCGGATCAATTGGACTGACCCCAATTTCGGCCGCGATTCGTCCGGGTTAGGTAGGCGCGTCATGATGGCTCTCCGATGTTAGATTTAAGCAAAAGGATCATTATCGCCTGCTATTCCCGCTTGCGTGTCGTTGAACTTCAGATCATTCCAGATCGTGGTCATGGTGTTTTCACATAACGCCCGGTCGGGGTAGCGGACCAGCGCGAGTTGCAGCAAGGCGGCGTCGGAACTGTCATCACCTGGACCGTTACGTAATGCGCCGCCGACCACGGCGCGCCGCAGCGCGTTTTCTGAAGGCTACTGCTGGTTCGGAAGATCTCATCCAACTCCAGCGCCGACAATTCGGGGGGGGGGGGCAAATCCGCTTTGTAAGCTTGTACCCTGATAGCGTATCGACCGCTTTGGGTCGACAGCGCCCTTCCTCAAAATATCACGGTATTGACTTGCTGCCGCCTTCGTTCAGCCTTCGTGATGCCGCACCCGATGCATATTCATACGCTTGTCGGTTTCAAATCACATGACTTGCCCCGACGATCCACGTTTTGACTTTTCTAATCCAAGACTCCAGAAATCCCTCCAGAGAAGTGGTCGGGTTATTTTTGCAATCCCTGGGAATAACACGCGTGGCATGTTCACCCCGCTGTTTTCATACCGCTTTAAGATCCCATGTCAATAATTAAGTCCCTTTGGGAAAAGGGAGCTTTAGCTTTACATTTTTCCACAATAAACACACCGCTGGATTCGATGGGAAATATTATCCGGTGGTGCCCTCACGACCCTGTTGGAGGATCAAGCAATTGAAAGCCAATATCATGTTGAAAAATATCACCGCCGCTGTGTGCGGATTCGCGCTGACGGTTGCGTTCCCACTGACGGCGTATGCTCAACCCGTCGATGGGGTGGCCAGCCCGCTGGGCCTTGGCGAGGAAATGGAAGAGCCGAATGAAGCGGCGTTCATTGACTCGATCACCCAGCAGACGCTCGCGCGGCTGAAGCTACAATATCCCGCCGGAAAAGGCTTGGTATTGCGCGATGCGCATCCGAAAACCCACGGGCTGGTGCGCGCCGAGTTCATTGTGGTGGACAGCATTCCGCCTGAGCTTCAGCGCGGTGTTTTTGCGCAGGCGCGCAAGTTTGATGCCTTGATTCGCTTTTCCGCAGGCGGTGTTGCGGTGCAGCCCGACACTGTGGAGCAGGCGCGCGGCATGGCCATCAAACTGCTGGGCGTGGCAGGCGATAAAATTCTCGACGATGAACGCGATGCGAAGACGCAAGACTTTGTGATGATCAATTTCCCAGTGTTTTTTTCGCGCAACCTCAAAGACTACGAGGAACTGCACCGGGCTTTAGCAGCAGGGACGACCGCAGACTTTTTCAAGACTCGGCCGGTCGAAAAAAAGGTGTTCTACGAGATTAATCACCAACCCTTTTACAACCCGCTGCAAGTGCCGTACTGGAGCGAAACGCCCTATAAATTAGGCTCGAAAGCGATCAAATTTTCGGCGCGCCCCATCACTGCCCAAGCCAATGCGAAGCCTGTGGTCATGGGCCCGGACTATCTGCGCGAAGTCATGGTTAAACAGGTCGGCAGCGAAGATGTCTACTTCGAGTTCCTGATCCAGGTTCAAGCCGACCCGGTAAAAATGCCGGTGGAGGATTCGGTGGTTGACTGGAATGAGGAGGAGGCCCCGTTCCAGCGCGCTGCCCTGATACGCATTCCTAAACAAGATATTTCTGACTCCGTGAATCTGGAGATTGCCGAGCAATTGTCGTTTACGCCATGGCATGCGCTGCCGGAACATCGACCGCTGGGCTCCATCAACCGTGCGCGCCGTGTGATCTACCAAACCCTGTCCGAGTTCAGACATGCCATGAACGGCACTGCTCGTCGCGAGCCGACGGAGTACCCAAGGTACTGGCGACATGACGGCGATGACGACTGATGCGGAAAGCGTGCGGACGTAGCCATTTTTGGAAGGCTATTTGTTAGCATCTGCGGCGTGCGCGGAACTGTCATCACCTGGACCGTTGCTAATCCAAAGCATCGTCGACTGCGACGCGTAGCGTAGATGGCGCCGGAAACCTTAGCTATCGAAACCATCGAAAGGGGGTCTTGAATAGACTATTTAGAATATTTAGGCTTTCCTGGAACTGTGACCGTGGACGCGCAGCACGTCGACGATTAAGTGTTAACTGTGCGCATCATCACGCCGCAGTCTTAGTTGCCATTGCGCGAATTGCGTCAGTCGCAGCGTAAAACACGGAGTGACTAACTCGGGAGGAAAATTTTCATGACGACTGGCGACCTCATCATGATCTGGTCAGAAAATCGCGCCGTTTCGATCTTCATCTGGCTGGTTCTTGTCATTACGATTCTGTACTTCGCACGGCCCGCAGCACACGGCGTGATCCGCAGCTTTACCCGCATGCTGCGCAATAATGCACGCTTGGCAACACGTTCGTTGTATGCGCTGGAAGAGCGTGCCAAGCAGCGTAATCGTGCGGTGGTATTAGGCGATGGCCGCGATGTCAGCGAGCGCAACATCGAACGCGAATTTCACCGCATGTCGACCATTGTCGGTCGCGATCTGGCTGGGTTTCCCGCGTTAGAGCGGCAGCTGCGGCAACAGATTACCTGCATAGAAGAGGACTACCGCGACGCTATTGAAATTCCCCCGATGCCACCCGAGTGGCACAGTGCAGTCGAAGCAGTTGCGCGCGTTCCACCGAACGGTGATCCCGGCTATGCCCGAGTGTTAAACGAGATCATCCGGACCTTCAAAAAATCCAGCGAAAATGCGCTGAACGCGTTTCGCAGCGCAGCCACGGATCGTCACAACATTTTGTTGCGCATGATTCCGTTCTGGCGCGGTGTTGACAGCGCGCTGGAGCGCGTGGAAAAGAAAATTGAATCGTTGGAAGAGCGCTCAAAAACCATCGACAAACAATTCGAAACTTACCTGCAAATCGTCGCCCGTACCGATCGCGCCGAGCGTTTGCTGTCCACCTCGGCAGTCACGCAATTTTTTATTTCCGGTCTGGTCATGATCATTGCGGTGCTGGGCGCGTTCATTAATTTTCAATTGATCGCGTTGCCGATGTCGGAAATGGTCGGCGGTAACAGCTACCTATTTTTCAGCAAGGGTTTTGCACTGAAGACCGCCGACATCGCTGCGTTGGTGATCATCTCGGTGGAGCTGGCGATGGGTTTGTTTTTTATGGAAGCCCTGGGCGTGACGCGTTTGTTTCCGGTGATTCGCGGCATGGACGACAAGCTGCGTCGTCGGATGCTGTGGGTTACGTTGAGTATTCTGTTCACGATGGCGTGCGTGGAATCGGCACTGGCCTACATGCGTGACCTGCTTGCGGCGGATCGTGCCGCGCTCGCTCAACAACTCTCCGGGCTCGAAGTTGTCACACCCGCGTTCCGCTGGATTCCGTCCGTGGGGCAAATGGTGTTGGGTTTCATTCTGCCATTTGCGCTGGTGTTCGTCGCCATTCCGCTCGAGTCATTCATCCATGCGTCGCGTTCGGTGTTTGGCGCCACCTATGAAACCGTGCTGCGCCTGTTGATCTTTGTAATGCGGGTGTACGGAAATATGGTGACGCAACTGGGCTTGATGTTGATGCATCTATACGACGCGATTATTTTTGTTCCGCTGCGGATCGAGCAGGCGCTGCGCAATCGTGCCGAACGACGCGCGGCGACCACCGATGACGTTCCTCTGATGGTTTCGGAACCGGTTGCGATAGACGAGCCCGAAGTGGTTCCGGTGACCAAAGCCTCGACCAAGTCGACTAAATCCCGTCGTCCGATTGTGGAGAGCGAGGCGGCGGATATCGAATATAACTTTGAGGTCGCTACGGAGCCGAAAAAATGAAAACCTCATGGCAACGGATCATCCTGGTGGTGTTCGCGGCACTGAATATCGCTGCGTGCACCAGTGGCAACCCCAACAGCAAAGCGGTGATACTGCTGCTCGACACCTCGGGCACGTACACCACTGAGCTGGGGCATGCGCAACGCCTCGTGAATTATCTGCTGGGCACGCTTGAAGCGGGTGACTCATTCGCGATCGCACGCATCAACAGCGAGAGCTTTACCGAGAAAAACATCATCGTGCGTGCAACCTTTGACAGTCGGCCGTCGACGACTAACGCACAGAAACGTACGGTTCTTGACACAACCCAGCAATTCATCAGCGCCACCACCCGAGGAAGTGCAAACACCGACATCACTGGCGGGGTGCTGCAAGCGCTTGAGTACGTACGCGAGTCCAACGCCGCACAAAAAATCGTATTGTTATTCTCCGATTTGCAGGAAGACCTGCAGAAGCGCCAGATCCGCGAATTCCCCATCGACTTCAACGGCGTGCGCGTGATTGCGGTCAACGTGACCAAGTTGCGCAGCGACAACATCGACCCGCGCGACTTTCAGGAGCGGCAGGATTACTGGAAGCAACGCGTCGAATCCGGTGGCGGCCAATGGCAAGTGGTCAACGAGCTTGAACGCTTGCAGTCTGTGCTGCTCTAGGCCGGTAAAACAAAACCTTCGTTTGGAGAAAAAGGGTGATGGTGAATGTGCTTGTCGGCGACACAGCTTCGCTGACAGGTACAGGCGCGCGACGATAATCACGTATAATATTTATCCCTTCAACGTGATTCTTCTGGCCCGCAATGAAACGACATCTGCTCGAACTACTGCAAACCACTCTCGCCGCATTGCAAAAAGACAACACCCTGCCTGTTGAGGGTGCGCCCGGTGTGCAGCTTGAGCGCACGCGCGACAGCCAGCATGGGGATTTTTCCAGCAACATCGCGATGCTGTTCGCCAAGATTGCGCGCCGCAAGCCGCGCGAGGTGGCGGAGCTCATCATTTCGCGTTTGCCGAAAATATCGGACAAAATTGCCAAAATTGAAATCGCCGGGCCTGGCTTTATCAATTTTTATTTAACGCCTAAAGCGTATCGCGATGTGGTCGGCGACATCCTCGAAGCGGGTGAAGCCTACGGGCATTCCAGTGTGGGTGACAGTCAGCAGGTGATGGTGGAATTCGTATCCGCCAATCCGAACGGACCGTTGCATGTCGGTCATGGACGCGGTGCGGCGTACGGTGCGGTGGTGGCCGATTTGCTCGCGGCGGTCGGTTTCAGAGTGCATCGCGAGTACTACATCAACGACGCCGGGCGGCAGATGGACATCCTGTGCGCCAGCGTCTGGTTGCGCTATCTGGAACTGGGCGGCGAAACATTTACCTTTCCGCGCAACGGTTACAAAGGCGACTACGTGTACGACATCGCGGCGAATTTGCGGCGGGAGAACAACGCGAAATTTCATCATTCCGCTGTGGTGGTGTTCAAAGATCAGCCGCTGGATGAACAAGATGACGGCAGCGGTGACAAAGATGCCCACGTCGACGGCTTGATCGCGCGCGCCAAACAATTGCTCGGCAAAGATGGCTACCGCATCGTGTTCGACGCCGGTCTGAACGCGATGCTGGCTGATATTCGCGGCGACCTGGAAGAGTTTGGCGTGGTGTACGAAAACTGGTTTTCAGAACGCACGCTGTTCGAAAGCGGCGCGGTGAAAAAAGCTATTACACGCTTGCGTGCGCGCAATTATGTTTACGAAAAAGACGGCGCGTTGTGGTTTCGCTCGATGGATTTCGGTGACGAAAAAGACCGCGTGCTGGTGCGCGAAAATGGCCAGGAAACCTATTTCGCATCCGATATCGCCTACCATGCGGAAAAACTGGAACGTGGCTTCGCGCGCGTCATTGACGTGTGGGGCGCCGACCACCACGGCTATGTGCCGCGCATCAAGGCGGCGATGCAGGCGCTGGGCGATGACCCCGATAAACTCGATGTGTTGCTGGTGCAATTCGCGATTTTGTATCGCGGTGGCGAGAAGGCGCAGATGTCGACACGTGCCGGGCAGTTCGTCACGCTGCGTGAATTACGCAAAGAAGTCGGCAACGATGCCGCGCGTTTTTTCTACGTGATGCGCAAGTCCGAGCAGCACCTGGATTTCGATCTGGACCTTGCCAAATCGCAAAGCGCAGACAACCCGGTGTATTACATTCAGTACGCACATGCGCGCGTGTGCAGTGTGCTGCGACAACTGGCGGAGAAAGGCGGCAGCTATGATCGCGCACTCGGTCTGCAAAATCTGCATTTGTTGACCGAACCCCACGAACAGACTTTGTTGCGCAACCTGGGACGTTTTCCGGAAACCGTGGAAACCGCTGCACTGCAATATGAGCCACACCAGCTCGCACATTATCTACGCGATCTGGCCAATGATTTTCACGCTTACTACAACTCGCATCAATTTCTGGTGGACGACGCCGCGCTGCGCAATGCGCGTCTGTCATTGACGCTGGCGGCGCAGCGTGTGGTAAGCAACGGCTTGCAGCTATTGGGCGTT
>JANMQQ010000076.1:0-12364 GCA_031370545.1 Gammaproteobacteria bacterium | reverse complement strand
CCTGCGCTATCGCCGCCGGTTTCATTCCCATCGAAAGTTGCGTTTGGATCATCGTCCGTTCTTCAATGCTCAATTGCTTGTAGTTTTTTCCCATGCAACATTTTCTCCCAAAAATGTTGCACTTGGGGTTTGAGCGCGCCCTGTGCCCCAACTGACGCACGACCCATTTAATGTCAACTCTCCCAGGCGGTGGCATAGGAATCCAGTTAAGCGCCGTGGAACATTTTTTCGCCTCCCGTAGCATGACCATAAAGACTACAGCTACGCTATCGTTCACTGGTCCGCTCCATCCCCACTGCCCACCCGCCTTGTAGAGCGCGTCGATTAACTCACGAAGTTCGTTTTCACCTTCCATGGGGCTAACCTTTTCAATTGCGGCAGGAGTCGTAGGCTGGGTTAGCGCAGCGTAACCCAGCCTGACCCGTAACTGCCGGGTTACGCTGCGCTAACCCAGCCTACATTTAGCCACTATTTTCTTATTCTTCGGTCGGTTCGGGGGTAACATCCGCGACCCCTGCTTCGCCGCCCTCTGGCAACTCCGCAATCACACCGTCCTGCCCTTCTGCGATGCGTTCGATGCTGACCAGGCGTTCGCCTTCGGCAACATTGATCAGGCGCACACCCTGCGTATTGCGACCAACCTCGGACACTTCGGAACAGCGTGTGCGTACCAAGGTGCCTTGATTTGATATCAACATGATTTCGTCTTTTTCATCGACCAGCACGGCGCCGACCACGTTGCCGTTGCGTTCGCTGGTTTGGATCGAAATCACGCCCGATCCACCGCGCCCTTTCACCGGATAATCCGCCAACGGCGTGCGCTTGCCATAGCCGTTTTCGGTAGCTGTCAACACCGCGCCCGTGCCGCGTGCAATCATCAACGCGATGAGCTTTTGTCCTTCTTGCAAACGAATACCGCGTACTCCTGCCGCGTTGCGGCCCATCATGCGTACGTCGCTTTCTTTAAATCGTACCGATTTGCCGGCGGTGCTGAACAACATTACGTCGCAGGTGCCGTCGGTGATGTCGACACCCACCAAAGTATCGTCGCCGCGCAAGTCCAGCGCGATAATGCCGTTGGCACGCGGGCGCGAGAAATCGACCAACGAGGTTTTTTTCACAGTGCCGCTGCTGGTGGCCATGAACACAAATTTGTTCTCGTCGTAGATCTTGACCGGCAATACCGCGTTGACGCGCTCGCCGTCTTCCAGCGGTAACAGATTCACCAACGGTTTGCCACGCGATATGCGACTGGCCTGCGGCAACTCGTACACTTTGATCCAATACACTTTGCCGCGACTGGAGAAACACAGCAGCGTGTCGTGGGTGTTGGCGACAAATAATTTGTCGATGAAATCTTCTTCTTTCATCGAAGTTGCCGCTTTGCCACGGCCGCCGCGCCGCTGGGCACGGTAATCGCTCAACGGTTGCGCCTTGGCATAACCTTCGTGCGAGAACGTCACCACCACTTCTTCCGGCGTGATCAAATCTTCGAGCGACATGTCCTGCTGCAGCACCACAATCTCGGTGCGACGCTTGTCGCCGTATTGTTCTTTAATCGCGTTGAGCTCGAGGCGAATCACGCTCATCAAACGCTCCGGACTGCGCAGGATATCGAGCAAGTCGTCGATCTTGACTAATATTTCTTTGTACTCGCCGAGGATCTTGTCCTGCTCCAACCCGGTGAGGCGATGCAAACGCAAATCCAGAATCGCCTGGGCCTGAACGTCCGAAAGTTGATAACCCTCAGGTTTCAACCCGAACTGCGGTGCCAAATCGCGCGGTCGTGACATTTCCGCGCCGCCGCGTTCCAGCATCTGCACCACAATACCGGGTGCCCACGGCTTTGCCATCAGGCCGACCTTCGCCTCCGCCGGATTGGACGACTCTTTAATGAGCTTGATGATCGGGTCGATGTTGGCCAGCGCAATCGCCAGACCTTCCAACACATGCGCACGCTCGCGCGCCTTGCGCAGGTCGAACACGGTGCGGCGCGTGACCACTTCACGGCGATGACGGATGAACGCTTCGATCAGTTGTTTGAGATTCAACAAGCGCGGCTGGCCATCGACCACCGCCACCATGTTGATACCGAACACGTCCTGCATTTGGGTGTGCTGGTACAAATTGTTGAGCATCACTTCCGGCACTTCGCCGCGACGCAGTTCAACCACCATGCGCATGCCGTCTTTGTCGGACTCGTCGCGCAGCGCGGTGATGCCTTCGATTTTCTTGTCTTTCACCAGCTCGGCGATTTTTTCCACCAGCCGCGCCTTGTTCACCTGATAAGGCAGCTCGGTGACCACAATGCTTTCTTTACCGGTCTTGTCGTCGGTCTCGATATGCGAGCGCGAGCGCAGATAGATCTTGCCGCGTCCGGTGTGATACGCGTCGTGGATGCCGCGCGAACCGTTAATGATCGCAGCGGTCGGGAAATCCGGGCCAGGAATATGCTGCATCAATCCCGCGACGTCGATGTTGGGATCGTCGACCAGCGCGAGGCAAGCGTTGATGACTTCGGTGAGATTGTGCGGCGGAATGTTGGTGGCCATACCCACCGCAATACCTGACGAACCATTGATCAGCAGATTCGGTATGCGTGCGGGCATCACCGAGGGTTCATGTTCCGACTCGTCGTAATTAGGTTTGAAGTCGACGGTTTCCTTGTCAAGATCCGCCAGCAGTTCGTGCGCGATGCGCGCCATGCGCACTTCGGTGTAACGCATCGCGGCCGGTGCGTCACCGTCCACCGAACCGAAGTTGCCTTGCCCATCGACCAACATGTAACGCAACGAAAATGGCTGCGCCATGCGCACGATGGTGTCGTACACCGCGGTGTCGCCGTGCGGATGATATTTACCGATGACGTCGCCGACCACACGCGCGGACTTTTTGTACGGCTTGTTCCAGTCGTTGCCCAGTTCGCGCATCGCGAACAACACGCGGCGGTGCACCGGTTTGAGTCCATCGCGTACATCTGGGAGGGCTCGCCCGATGATTACGCTCATCGCGTAAGCGAGGTACGAGCTGCGCATTTCGTCTTCGAGGTTGACGGGCAGAATTTCTTTGGCAAAATCCATCGGCAAGTCGCAATCCTTCAGTCGTTGAGTTGCTATTTTTCTAGAGAAAACACCCGGCCCGTTCACCGAATTTCTGCTTGTGAAGAGTTTGCCGTACTACGAACGAAAGCCGTTTTCGTAAGGCGGGAAATAGTAACACAGCACTACTGGGGAAACACCAAAACCAGACTGAAAAAAACGCCGCGATCAACCGTACTCGAACCCTAAACCGCCTGCCGAAAAACTCAGGAGTTTTCTCTCGATCACTGTCGTCGAGAAATTGTTCGTTGCGGCATCGATGCGGCCATCCCCTCGTTCCGATTTTTTGATGAAAATGGCAAGCGACTTAGTGCCACGGAAATTACAAAACGCCCGGTTGACTTGTCAGCCCGGTTGACTCACGTCACTGCGGCCTCGTACCCTATGCGCGTCCGGGGGGACTACATCCTGATTCATCCTCGTCTATGTGCGTATCCCATTTGATGGCGACGCTTGGTCGCCGATGCGCTGGCTCGTGCCTGAGGCAATCCTGATCTTTACGCGGTAACAGGTATTGCTCCGGGTGGGCGCGCAATTCGTGTTTCAACATTGAGAGGAAAACTACCATGCAACGTTACAAATACTTTCCTGCCGTATTGGCTCTGGCCGCGTCAATTTTCACCGGGTCAGCGCATAACGCGTTTGCGGTCACCGGCGTGACCACGCTATCAGACAAGGAAAAGCTGGGCCAAATTCTGTATTTCGACGCGAACCTTTCCATCAACCGGAATCAGTCTTGCGCAAGCTGCCACACGCCGCCGAATTTCGTCGACCCTGCCAACGTGGCCGATCCCGCCAACTCGGTCGTGTCGTCCGGCTCGAACACCTCGCTGCACGGCGGACGTAACGCACCCAGCGCGGCATACGCGGCCTTTAGTCCCGCGTTCCAATGGAACGGCGTGGCCGGACTGTACGTCGGCGGTCAGTTTTGGGACGGCCGGGCCTTCTCCCTGACGGAACAGGCGAAAGCACCGTTCCTGAATCCGGTGGAAATGGCCATGCCGAGCCGAGCCGCCGTGCTCAAACGTATCGCCGGACGGGAAAATCCCAACCTCAACAAATACCGCTCGTTGTTCAAGAGCGTTTATAATGTCAAGATCGAGCTATTGCTGCAGCAGAACAGCGATGTCGAGACCAACGCCCTCTACGAGATGACGGCTGACGCGATCGCGGCCTTCGAAAAGACCGGCACCTTCAATCAGTTTTCGTCCAAGTTCGATCATTACCTGGCGGGCAGAGCGGTGCTCACCGCATCGGAAGCCAACGGTCTCGCACTATACGAAGGCAAGGCGGCGTGCTCCGCGTGTCACACGAGCGCTCCGATGACGGCGCCCAACGGTAACGTCATGCCGCCGCTGTTCACCGACTTCACCTATGACAACATCGGCATTCCCAAGAGCACCCATCCGTTGCTGATCAACAATCCGGTGGACAAGGGTTTGGGTGCACGAGCGGACGTCGCGGCCAAAGATCCGAGCGGCGCCCAGCTCGGTAAATTCAAGGTGATGTCGCTGCGCAACATCGCGGTGACCGCGCCCTACGGCCACAACGGGTTCTTCGCAACCCTGGAGCAGATCGTTCATTTCTACAACACGCGCGACGTGGCCCTGGAACATTGGCCCGCGCCCGAAGTTGCCCAGAACATGAATACCAGCGAGCTGGGCAACCTGGGATTGACCGCGGGCGAAGAGACCGACCTCGTGGCGTTTCTCAAAACGCTCACGGACGGCTATGGCGAACCGTTGAATCAGTTTGCATTCCCGCCGTTTCCGTAACCTGACGCGGTAGGGTGCGCGAGACGGGATACAGCGCTCGCACGCATGTTTGCTACAACTTTGCTACGAAATAGCACCGCGTTCCTCGCGGCGCTATTTTTTCGAACCCGCGTCCGCTAGATCAATAATCAACGCTTGCATGCGCTCGCGGTTGGGGCCGCGCACCACGCCTTTTTCCGTGACAATGGCGTCGATCAATTCGGCAGGCGTCACATCGAACGACGGATTCCACGCCTGCGCACCGTCCGCCGCCACGCGCTGGGTGCCAAGGCTTAACACTTCGGCCGCCGGACGTTGCTCAATCGGAATTTCATCGCCGCTTGCCAATTTCATATCGACCGTCGAGATCGGTGCGACCACCATAAATTTCACGTCATGGCGCTTTGCATTCACCGCCAGGCTATAAGTACCGATCTTATTCGCCACATCACCGTTGGCGGTAATGCGATCCGCGCCGACGATGACCCACTGCACTTTGCGCAGCTTCATCAAATACGCCGCCGCGCTGTCCGCCAGCAACGTAATCGGTATGTGATCTTGCACCAGCTCCCACGCGGTGAGGCGCGCACCCTGCAACCACGGCCGCGTTTCGTCGGCGAATACCTCACTCACACGGCCCGCCGCATACGCGCTGCGAATCACACCCAACGCCGTGCCATAACCGCCGGTCGCCAACGAACCGGTATTACAGTGCGTGAGTATGCCGCTGCCCGGCGCGATCAAGTCCGCACCCAGCGCACCCATGCGCCGGTTGGCGGCGATGTCTTCGTCGTGAATGCGCTGCGCTTCGGCGAGCAAAGCCGCGCGCGGATCGCCGTCGAGCGCTGCGATGTTGGTCTGCATGCGCGCCAGCGCCCAAAACAAATTCACCGCCGTCGGGCGCGAATCCGCGAGTTGTTTCAAGTCAGCAGAAATGTCTTGTTTCCAGCGCTTTGGCGCACGCGCATAACGCGCACGCGCAGCGAGCACCACACCGTATGCGGCTGCGATACCAATCGCCGGTGCGCCGCGCACCACCATATCTTTAATCGCCTGCGCCACGCTCGCCGCGTCTGCCAAGCGCAAATATTCCACCCGCTGCGGCAACACCCGCTGGTCGAGCAATTGCAGTTGATCGTCCACCCACAACACCGCGCGAATGGAATCGTGTTGCTGGTTTTCAGTCACCTGTTTCCACCCATTTTTGCATCAAGATTTTTATTTGCGTTTGATATTTTACATCGCGCATCGCGCACCTGTTTCGAAACGCCTTTAATAACGACTCGGGTATTTTAAGGCTGATCGCCTTGCTCGCACCCGGCGCCGCCTGCAACTCGCGAAACGCTTCCAGAAACTCGATAATCTCGCCGGTCGACAGCTGCTTCGACTGCTGCAGATATTCATCAGAGAAATATTGCAGCGCCTTCACCTTCATCGCAGCCTCTCCAACGCGTGGATGTCTTCAATATCTTGCGGGCGCCTGGATTTACGCTTCATCGCGATGAGCGCGTCGATGGACGCGACCCGGATTTTCAAACCCAACGCACTCTTCATCACCGTTTTCAATTTCGCCGCGTCTTCCGTGAGCACGATGTCGACAATTTCAATCGGCCGATCATGATTCACAAACGACCACGCGATCAGATTGCGATTACGGATGTATTCCTCGCGGTAGGTAAACACGTCGGCGGCGGTCACGGGCAAGCGCGGACGCAAACCAATGGACGTCAACGCCTGTTCGGCTTTATTGAAACTCGCCTGCGTTAACTGAATCACGATATCCACATCGTGTGTACCGCGCACCGCGCCATGCAAGGCCACAGCATAGCCACCGACCAGAGCGTATTTCACGCGGTGCTCGGTCAACCCTTGAATGACCTTTTTAATGAACATTGTCGCAGTATAGCCCGGTATATACTGGTGTACAACGCACGACATCCACTACCGGAATTTCTAACGCCACGTGCCGCACTATGCCACGCAGTGGTCCTGCTAATATTGTTCATATCGTCGGTCACGACCGTTTCAGCTTTCGTCGGAAATTTGGTTTCCAATACGGACATCCGCGACTATGCATGCACCATGCACGCGCCAACCAAACAAAGAGCAAAAACTTTCGATACCCCAGCATACCCAGCAGCGGAAGCTGCACGCATTCTTAATCTGTCCATCGCAACCGTGCGCGCGTGGTGTTTCGGATACACCTATCGCACCGGCAAGGGTTCGGCTAAAAAATTCCAGCCTGTGATTCGCCCGGCGGACCCCAATGCACGGTTGCTTTCATTCGCCAACTTATGCGAGTTGCATGTGTTGTCCGCGATTCGCCGCCACTACAGAATCTCCCTGCCTCGGGTGCGCTCCAGCGTGGAGTATGTGCGCTCGAAGCTTGGCGGCGACCGTCCGCTCATCGACAACCAGTTCAGCACCAACGGAATTGACTTGTTTGTGCAGCATGCGTCGAAATTACTAAATGTTTGGCAGCAAGGTCAGGAAGCGCTGCGCGGCGATTTCGAACAAGCACTCGCACGCATCGAGCGGGACAATCGCGGCGCGCCAGTGCGCCTGTTCCCGTTCAGCCGCACGTCAGTTTCAGACGAGAATCAACCCAAAACCATCGTCATTGATCCACAGCTGGCGTTTGGCCGTCCCGTCCTTTCCAGCACCGCCATTCGCACAGAAGTGATCGCGGGACGCTTCAGCGCTGGCGACTCAACCGCTGAAATGGCAAAGGACTACGGCGTTGACGAAGAAGAAATCAAAGAAGCTTTCCGCTTCGAACAGCGCCGCGTCGCTTGAAAGTCACCGACGGTAGCTGTAACTAAATCGACTTAAGCCGAGAGTTTTGTTACTTCACCCGCTGCAACAACTTGCGCTCGAAATCCCCGGACGCGTCCAGTGAAGCAATCATGTCGTTTGAAGCGTTCATTAAGCGATTGAGATCGCGCGACGGAACATCCGACGCATTCTGAAACACGATCATCGAATTGAAATCGACGCCCGAAGCAATCAGGTGTTGCAGGATAATCGTAGCCAACCGCGCCTTGTCCTTGTTCGGAACACCGAACAGGTAAACAGGCAAGGTACGGCCCTCAATGAAATAGTCCACCGGATAGTTATCGGCATTCGACACGCCCGGTACGATGTAGTTTTCATGAATACGGTCAGCATCCACATAGCTACGGAGTTTTTCGCGCAAGTCTTCGTAGAAGGTACTTTCGACGCGAACCCGATTGAGAAATGTCAAGTCGTGGACGCGTGTTATCGCCTGCCCAAACCGGAACAAGCTGGAACCCAGCGCATCAACCGGAGTATCGACGTAAAACTCTCCGTCCTCCTCGACCAGATTCATCTCGGACAAAATCTGTTTGAATATCTTGCCGCGCGTGCCTTCACGAAATTTGTCGATGTCGTTTTCGTAGCTGAGGTGCATCAACGTCCCACCCATGTCGGTAATGCGAACCCCTCCAGTCGGAAGCGATTTCAAATAAATGGAGTAGGCGTCTCCGTCGGCGAAGTTGAACGGCGTCGATACAAAGAGCAGCCCCTCGCCGCGCTCGACAACATTCACCTCGGCGCAAAGCGAGGAGCAAAGCGTCTTCTTGATCTGTTCAATGTTCATCGTTCAAACAAATCCCGTTCATCCGCTTGCGTGTTCAATCCGGAGATTTTGCAGTGCGTCACCAAACAGTGCAGCGCACCGTCAACCGTAGTATAGTCGCTGCTCGGAACGGCAAATCCTTCATCCTTCTTTCCGGCCGCGAGATAACGTTCCGTCGCCTGGTGTACGTGGCAAACAAACTCGAACCGTTCACCCTCAAGCGAATTGGAATGCGGATGACTCGGACCGTTGCAACGAAACAGCGTCACGTCTTCACCGCTCTTCGACAACCAGCGCAGACCCACGGAAAAGCTTTCCGGCACCACCGTACTCTGCCGAACAAATAGAGCAAACTCGTTTTTCCCGTCGTCGCTGACCAGGCGATAGTCTTTACGGAAATGCTTACCCTCAACACGCTGTTTCGTCCCCGGGTTCTCGACACGCTTCGGCATGTTCAGAAGCGCATCGATATCGCTATCGGTCAATACGGTTGTCGCCATGAGAAGCGCCATTCAGTTAAAGATGGATCACAATTATGTCGAACTTGGGCCACGATGAAAACGAGTTCCTGGGAAATGCGCGTGTACTCTACGCGCCACCAACCGTCGATTTCAAATAGCCAACAGCGATGTCTTTGGCCACGGACTTTACCAAGTCAAACGTCATGGACAGGCCCCCTTTAACAAATGAGTCCTTCGCTTTTCTCCAAACCGTGTCACTTCGGATCGCATCAAGAAACTCATGCCCTTCCCACGTCATCCGCATCGCGCGAAAATCATTAGGCCCGGTTCTTTTGCACATCTGGCCGTCGATTAACCCCGCTTCAATCAGAATCTCGACATGGTACGAATACTCATAAGCTCTGTCCGAAGGGAAGTCTGTCAATTGCAGGCAATCTTTTTCCGGCGGCATCTCTTCCAGACGAATGAGTATCTCGCGAATGGTGTCCCAGTTACGTTTCATGTTTCTTCCGTCTTTGCAGATCGACGAAGCCTGGACGCCCGCTTCGGCTTCACCGGTTCCGGCAGCAGGGTGGTGTATTTGCGGTACAGGTCGAACAGGAAGGCGACGCGTTCGGCGTCGTTTTTGAAGGTCTTTTTGCCGTAGGCGGCGTCCACTGCCGCGTCGAGTTTTTGGTGGGCTTTCACCAATACGGGCGGCATGGTGAGCGGGTCGTAGAGGTCGGCGAGTGTGGCGTCGGGGAATTGCGCGCGGGCGTCGAGCACGGCTTGGGCTGCAGCTTCGATTTTTTCGCGCTGCGTGTCGCTGGGCGGATCGGGCCAGGGGAAGTTGTTATAGACGATTAGCGCTGAGTATTGATAGTCGCTTTTCAAGCGCCCGCAAACGAACCTCGTCCACGCCATATGCATTGTCGAAGTCATTACGCCAAAGTGAAACAACGTAACATTCTCAATGACCCTGAGCTTGTCGCCGCATAGATACTCTGGCGTTAGAAACGCAATGGGTATGAACATCCGACGTTCCGACGAAACCTGCGGAAGGGCGAGAAATTCCCGAGTGGGAATGAACTCGGTATGGAAGCGCGTGGGCGTCGCTGCGAGCTTCTGGGTCGGAGCGCTCTTGCTCGCCCTGCGGAATTTCTGTACGGCTTCCACTCGCGATACAACGTCCGGCATGGAACGAAGCTCGGAAGGAGAGCAATCACCAAGCCACAGATACCAACGCTCGATGTTGTTAATGAATTCCACACCACCCAGCCACCGACGAAAAAGTCGCTTTGCGTTCGGCTCGGTGCGAATGAACGACTTTTTCTCTTCAGGGGTGAACAAATAATTTCCGTCGTCGATGGGCTTATTCCCTGAGCGCATCTCCGGCACGTTGCAAATTGGCGTTGAACGGCGCGCGAGCACCACGTCCGGCGCATCGACCAGATACGGGTTGATATTCGTGACGCTTACCGCGTGCGGCTCGCCACGAATATTTTCGTATTCATAGATGGCTTTCTTCGCCACGTCGAAGGCGGCGAAACCGATGATGACGCAATGCACCGCCGCCACACCACGTGCTTCGTTGGTCCACTGGAAGGTGCGGTGGGCGAAGTGGATGTGGATGCCTTGGCTCAACAACCGACCCCACAACACACCGACTTGCTCACCTTGAGTGATGCTGTTGGTGGAAACAAAGGCGGCGCGTATTGTAGGAGCGACGCCTTTGTCGCGATTGGTAGCCATCGCGCCGGGGGCGGCGCTCCTACGGTGCGAAGTCATGTATTGCGCCGCTTTCACGTACCACGCCGCCACGTAGTCAAGCAGACCACCGCTGTCGATTCCTTCAAATACTTTTCGTGTTTCCTCGCGCTGCGCATCGCTCATGTACTTGGCGCCCACAAACGGCGGATTGCCGAGCACGTAGCTCGCCCGCGACGGAGGCAACACGTTTTGCCACTCCAGCGTCAGCGCATTCGCATGATGAATATGCGGCGTGCTGGTGAGCGGGATGCGCGCGAAGTACATGCCGAATTCTTCCGACACACGCACGTTCATCTGGTGGTCCATGAGCCACAGCGCGACTTGGGCGATTTGCGCAGGGAATTCTTCGATCTCAATGCCGTAGAACTGGTCGACGTCGAGCTGCAATTCCTGGTGGATGTCGAGGAAGCGCGAGCCGGGGCCGCTGTGCACGGCGCGCAGCATTTCCAGCTCCAACAGACGCAGTTCGCGATAGGCGATGACGAGGAAGTTGCCGCAGCCGCAGGCGGGGTCGAAAAAAGTCAAGGTGCGTAGTTTTTTGTGGAACTCGAACAGTTTGTTTTTGTAGTTGCGCACGCGCTGAAACTCGGCGCGCAATTCGTCCATGAACAAGGGACCGATGAGTTTGAGGATGTTTTCCTCGCTGGTGTAATGCGCACCGAGGTTGCGGCGCGCGGTGTCGTCCATGATGGACTGAAACAGTGCGCCGAAAATCGCCGGCGAGATCGCGGCCCAGTCCAGCGCGCAGCAATCAAGCAGCGCGTCGCGCATGACGGAATCGAAGTCGGCGATGAGCAGCACTTCCTCGAACAGCTTGCCGTTCACATACGGAAACGCGGCGAGTTGTTCGTCGAGATTGGACGAGCGTTTGGCGGCGGGCGTGTTGAGCACCTGAAAAAACTTGGCGAGCTGCGCGCCGAGGTCGGAACCGTCCGGCACGGTGCGCTCCTCAAGCCAAGTGCGGAAACTTCCGGCAGGCTGGAAGATGCCGGTGTCTTCGGCGAACAGCGCGAACAACAAGCGCACCAGCAACACTTCGAGCGCATGGCCGGTGAAGCCGCTGGCTTTGAGTCGATCATGCAGTCGGCCCATGCGCTCGGCAGCTTTGATATTGACCGGGTTCTGCGCCTGGATGACCTGGGTTTGATAACCGGCGATAAAGGCGAAATGCTTGATGCGTTTGTGCAAGTCGGCGAGCAGAAATTCTTCTTCGGCGTTGGCTTCCAGATCGTAAAGGCGGAAGCGTGCGAAATCCGAGACCAGAATATAGCGTGGCAAGTCGCGCTCGACGATGCCGTCGAAATACTCCGCCGCTTGCGCGAAGGCGCGGTGCAGGTCTTGACCACGGCTCTTGTGCTCGACGAGCAGTTTGCCTTTCCAGAACGCGTCGATGCGGCCGTGCTTTATTTTTTCTCCGGCGCGCGTCATTTGCACCTGTTTTTCGAAGATTGCGACGCGCTTGCGTTCGATGCCGAAGATGGCGAAAAACTCATTCCAAAAACTTTGCGCCTCGGCGCGCTCGGAGGCTTCGCCTTCCCAGCGGCGCGAGAATTCCAAAGCACAGTTACGGATTTCGTTCCAGGAGAGGGGCATGCGGCGGGGCGCTCGTTGTGGATGCTCGGCGATGATACCGAAGTCTTTGTAGGAGCGCCGCCCCCGGCGCGATTGATTCGGGTCGCTAAACAATCGCGCCGGGGGCGGCGC
>JANMQQ010000475.1:0-3948 GCA_031370545.1 Gammaproteobacteria bacterium | reverse complement strand
AACACCAAGATTGAAGCCGACGACGAAGTATTTTTTGTCGCGGCGAAAAATAACATCCGCGCGGTAATGGGCGAGCTGCGGCGTCTCGACAAACCCTACAAGCGCATCGTCATCGCCGGCGGTGGCAATATCGGAGTACGGTTGGCACGCACCCTGGAGCGTGATTATCAGGTGAAGTTAATCGACCACAACGCCATGCGCACCGAGCAGATTGCCAAGGAGCTCGACAAGACTGTGGTGTTGCTGGGCGACGCCGCCGACGGCGATTTGCTGCTGGAAGAAAATATCGAACACACCGATGTGTTTTGCGCCGTCACCAACGACGACGAGGCGAATATTTTATCGTCGATGCTGGCCAAGCGTTTGGGTGCCCGCAAAGTCATGTCGTTGATCAATCGCGCGGCGTATGTCGACCTGGTCGAGAGCGGCATTATCGACATCGCCATTTCGCCGCAGCAAGTCACTATCGGCACCTTGCTCGCACACATCCGGCGTGGCGATATCGCCGCCGTGCATTCACTGCGGCGCGGTGCCGCAGAGGCGATTGAAGCGATTGCGCATGGCGATGCACGTTCGTCCAAGGTGGTGGGTCGT
Source organism: Gammaproteobacteria bacterium (assembly GCA_031370545.1). GTDB lineage: Bacteria > Pseudomonadota > Gammaproteobacteria > SG8-11 > SG8-11 > UBA6921. The sequence goes on along the minus strand of JANMQQ010000475.1, from coordinate 3,354 downwards.
GCGATTCAAGATATCAAGCTCCCGGCAGGCGCGACCATCGGCGCCATTGTGCGCGGCAACGATGTGGTGATCGCACATCACGACACCGTGATTCAAGCGGAAGACCACATCATCCTGTTCCTTGTCGACAAGCGGCGTATCGGTGAAGTGGAGCGCATGTTCCAGGTCGGAGTGACCTTCCTATGAAATCTGTGCAGGCGAGCTAAGCAACCATGCAACTGCTCGTTATCCAGCGCATTCTGGGCATGCTGTTGATGCTGCATAGCGTCACCATGCTGCCGCCGTTTCTAGTCGCGCTATTTTACGGCGAGCCCGAATGGTGGGATTTCCTGGTGACGTTCAGCGGGCTGGCGCTGCTGGGTGTGGGCATCTGGTTGCCGGTGCGGAATCAGCGCACCGAGTTGCGCACCCGTGACGGCTTCGTGGTGGTGGTCATGTTCTGGACGGTGTTGGGTGTGTTCGGTGCCATCCCGTTCATGTTCGATCCGCATCTGCCTTTTACCGAAGCAGTATTTGAATCGGTGTCGGGTTTCACCACCACCGGCGCGACGGTGATTATTGGGCTGGATCAACTGCCCAAGTCGATACTTTATTATCGTCAACAACTGACATTTATCGGTGGCATCGGCATCGTGGTATTGGCGGTGGCGATCTTGCCGATGCTGGGCGTCGGCGGCATGTCACTGTACCGCGCGGAGACCCCCGGCCCGATGAAAGACAGCAAACTCACGCCCCGTATCATCGAAACCGCGCGGGCGTTTTCGTACACCTATGTCGGTTTATGCGCGGCCTGTGCACTGGCATTCTGGATTGCAGGCATGAGCCCGTTCGATGCCATCGGCCACAGCTTTGCCGTGCTCGCCACGGCGGGTTTTTCCACGCATGACGCAAGCTTTGCATTTTTTGAAAGCCCGTTAATTGAGGGTATCGCAAGCGTGTTCATGCTGCTGGGCGCGGTCAATTTCAGTCTGCATTTTCTCGCCTGGCGTGGACGTTCATTGCGCGGCTATCGGCAAGATCGCGAGTTGCGCGTGTTTCTGCTGATTACCGTGGGCTTGATCGCGCTGTATACCGCCGTGCTGACCTGGACCGCTGCATATCCCAACGTCTGGCAAGCGCTGCGCCATGCGTCGTTCAACGTCGTGTCGACCTTGACGACCACCGGATTCGTCAGCGCTGATTTTTCCAAGTGGCCGCTGTTCCTGCCGGTGTTGCTGATGCTGATCGCATTCATGGGCGGCTGTGCCGGATCAACCTCGGGTGGTTTGAAAATCATGCGCGTGATGCTGCTGTACAAGCAGGGTATGCGCGAGATCTGGCGGCTGGCCCATCCACACGGCGTGTTTCCCATCAAGGTTGCAGGTAACGCATTGTCCGGCAACGTGGTGGATGCCATTTGGGGATTTTTTTCGGCGTACGTGATCAGCACCATCATTCTGACTTTGTTGATGATGGCGACGGGACTCGACGCCGTGACGGCGCTGTCGGCGGTGTCGGCATGCCTGAATAACATGGGAGCGGGTCTTAACGAAGTGGGAAGCACGTTCGCATCGGTCACCCGGTTCGGCAAGTGGGTGTTAACCTTCGCCATGCTGCTGGGCCGTCTGGAAATCTTCGCGCTGCTGGTGTTGTTGTCCCCGGCGTTCTGGCGGAATTAACTCCCCGCCAACATATGCAAAAACCATCCGGGTGCCGCAGTGGGTTCAATCTCACGTACTGAGTGTTAAGCCGGTCTCAATCGCTGTCGAGCCGGTAGAAAAGCCAAATAAGAAAAGCTTCCGATATTATTTTTCTGGCAAAAACGCTCTTGCTACTGTGATCCATCGAGGTTGATCACGGGAGCTACGACCATGGGTGCGAGTAAACAATTCAGCAAATCAATTGCGGTGGGCCTGATGTTGGGTGGCCTGTCGTTGTCGTGTCATGCCGATCTGTATGAAGACGGTCTTATTGCCTACGCCAGCGGCGAACATGCCCTGGCCACCAGCTATTTTATCGACGCCGCCGAACACGGTAACGTCGGTGCCCAACACATGCTCGCGCGCTTGTTCAGTGAAGGCATCGGCGTGCCGCGCGATTCCGCTGCGGCATTGAAGTGGACCAAGCAAGCTGCCGAAGGTGGCATCGCACTGGCGCAATACAACCTGGCTGAAATGTATTTGAACGGCGACGTCGCAGTTGCAGACGACGCAGCGATGTACCAATGGTATGCAAAATCCGCCAAGGCGGGCGTGGTGATGTCGTACTACCGCATGGGCCAATTGACTGAGCAAGGTCGCGGTGTGGCCAAAGATGCCGCTGAAGCAAAATATATTTACGGCGTCGCAGCGGCAGAGCTGGATGTGTTCGCACAGAAAGGCGATCCGCGTGCGCAAAACACGCTGGCGTCGTTGTACGAAAATGGCAAAGGTGTGGCGCTAAATTATGCCAAGGCGGTGCAATGGTATCGCCAGGCCGCCAATCAAGGTTTCGCAGAAGCCCAATTTAATGTTGGCAGAATGTTCGCCGCCGGTAACGGTGTTGACAAAAACGAACTGGAAGCCATGAGCTGGTTTCGTCGCGCGGCCGAGCAGGGTTACAGCAAAGCCAAAGCCGTATTAGACGCGATGGTTAAAGATGGTCACGGCAGTGTCGCCATGGTCGGCCGCCGTTAATCTCCGGCGCTGTGAATTAATGTCTAGACCGGAGAGCTTGGCAAAACCGGTGGTAAGAGACGTTCGTCAGGATCGCATACGGAATAGCGGAGTCCCGACGACACCCAGCACCCCAACCCCGATTCTCTTACTTCCGGTTTTACCAGGCTCTTCGGTACGATGAAGTGAATGCAGGCCGGATTGCGCAGCGATCCGGCTTTTTTATTAATCCGGCCCGATGAAGTTTGAAGTCCACATCTGACTTTAACCTGGAAACGGCAATTGACCGCTACAAGGCCCAAGCAAATGCGTGCAGGTCTTGATATTTATTGCCCCTACATGCCTCACCCAGAAGGTGAGGCCCGCTACGGCCTGAGCAGCACGCCCCGTTGGGCACATGGCCTACGTTGCAACTCGTCCTACCTCGCGCAAAACCAGCGCGATAGGAATCATCGGAATAGCGCGCTATTCCTCGCTCGTTGCGCCTTGCCCTGCGACGCACAGGATGTGCAAGTGCCGCGAAGCGCATGCGACCGCCATGGCGGAAGGTAGAGCAACGCAGGAGCAGTTGTCGAGATGCGCGAGAGCGGCCACCCAACGGGTCGCACTCCACAGGCCGTTCAACTGCCGTTTCTAGGTTTAAATTTGTTCAGAAGTGTAAACAAAGCATCCCTTCCCCCTGCAAGGGGGAAGGACAGGATGGGGGTGGTTGAATCGGACT